>JAAXQF010000257.1 GCA_012974435.1 Desulfuromonadales bacterium
CCTTCCGAGACAGCCGACTCAATCAGCGGCCTCTCGCTCAAAGGACTGGCGGAATCGACATAATCAGCGTTACTCCTGACGGCTTTGGCCAGTTTACTTACGGCACGATCAAACTGTCCCATACGCAGCAGAATATCTCCACTGAGCAGATCATTGTGGGCTTCACCCGGCAATGTTCGACTTAACTCTTCCAGTTTAAGCAAAGCATCCGGTAAGGAACCATTATCCCGCAAGGTGATCACAGGAGAATAGTGCCGTTCAATAAAGGCCACACGCGCCTGGTGCAGCATCTCGCGTTCGAACCTGCGATTGGCTGCCTGGGCATCCTGAGTATCATCACGCGGTCCGGCGCCTGCCATCAAAACAGCAGTAAAGATCAGCACGCCCACCAGGGCGACGATCATCAGTTGGTCGAATCGATCACGCAGCATCAGTTCAGAATTCCTGGTAAGGAGGCATATTAACGCGTCTAGCCATGGCCCGGATCGGATCGTAATCCTGATCTAGTAACGTCTCGAAACCGTCCACCCATGCCGAATCGAGGACCTTGATCGTCTCACCATCGATTTCGACCGTTGTTTCCGGAGTCAGCTCGACCAGAACTTTACGGAACTTCTCCGCCAGCTCAGCGTCGACATCTTTAGATGCACCAAAAGTACAGTAAGGGATAATCTCACTCTGGGCCAGAATACGGAAATCATCGGCAGAGATACGTCCCTCGCGAGTCATAATCTCAAGGTCAAGAGTGGGCGCAGCGGCAACATCATATTCACCGAAATAAACACCGTAGATGACCTTTGCATGTTTATAAGCACCGTGTGGGATAGCGTAGTAATCAAGTCCCACCTCGGGATCGAAACCAGCTTGCAACATCAGGTCGTACTGTGCCAAATAACCGGTCGGCGCAAGCTGTGGACCAAACAGCATCCGCTTGCCCTGAAGATCTGCCAGGGTTTTTATCGGACTGTCTTTCTTCACGATGATAGACCCGGCGGTGCGGGAACCGAACTGACCACGCTTCTCTGTCGCGAGCAACTTCAGGCCATGATTCTCACGCATGATGATATAGAGAAGGCTGTTGCCGTGAGTGAAAGCAAAGTCACCGGCAGCAAAACGCGACTCAAAATCCTGCGTATCAACCGGAACCGCCTCGAAGGGCCGTCCCAACTGTTGCGAAAGGTAGGCTGTTAACGGCCGGAAACGTTTCATGGTCTCCGCTTCGCTATTGCAGTTCATATAGCCGATGCGAATCGGTGGCCCTTCCAGAGGTTGCTCGCAGCCAGCGAGAGCAACGACAAGGAAAAGTAATATAAAAATGAAACGTTTCATTGAATCTCCAATTAACAGTTTTTCAAAACCAGCAGTCGTAAGGTTTAACGCAAAGGCGCAAAGGTTAAAGGATAAGCGCGCAAAGAAAAACTTTTCTCAAGACAAAGACATAATTTGATTTATCTGCGTTCAACAAAATGTTTTTTCCAGTTATCAACTTCACTCCAGTCGTTATTGTCAGGATTAATAATTCTCTTTACCACACGTTCGTTTCTCTCACTAGAGACACAGAGGGCACAGAGAACACCTGATTGTTTTTTGAATTTCTCTGTGTCCTCTGTGTCTCTGTGGCGAAAGGTTTTCTTTGAATGACCCTCACTTGAGCGAAGAGGATAACCAGAATGTTTTTTATGGTTTACCCTTTGCGTCTTAATTATTGCACTTTGCGCCTTTGCGTTAACGGTTTCACCAATGGATAACTGCTATCAACCATCCCCAGTCCGGGCCGATCCGAGCCATCACGCACCGCAGCAGCAATAACTTTTTTATCAGCAGAGCCCCACCAGTTATTGCGGGCGACAACGGCGGTAGAACCATCATTTATAAGTGCATAGACTCCGTTGTCAGAGATCTGGTTACGCGCCAGGCGTCCTTCGCTATTCAACCAGCGAACACCTGCTCGGCCATTCTCAACAAGACGGTTGTCAACGACTTCAACCTTTGAGTCTTCAAGAAAAATGCCATGCTCGCTGTTGGCAGAAAGATCATTGCCAACCACCTGACCTTCACTTCTCTGCAAGTAGAGCCCACGACGATTCCCGGTGATCCGATTGCCGCTGATATTGAGCTTGCCGTCCCGGATATTCGCACCATTAACCAGGTTATTTTCAATCAGGCAGGAGGTCATCTCCAGTTCACTGTAGACGCAACGCAAACCCCAGTGACTCCCCGAGATAACCGAGTTTCGCAAAGTGACGATACTATCTCTGAACTGCATCCCGTTAAGGTTGTCCTGGAAGCGGCAATTATCGATAACTACCTGAGATTCCTGGAATTGTGCACCACGAACATTCTTGCTGAAATTACTGTTGAGCAAACGTGCTTTTGCAAAATGCGCGTGAAATCCACGGTAACCAAACTCGACGTTGCAGAAATCCAGGAGGTTCTCTTCCTCACTCACCATCATGTTAATCGCCCCCCAGTCACCTGGGCGGGGGTTGGTTTCAGCTGAAGTGAAAAGAACAGGTTCTGCCTTTGTACCCAGAACTCTAATCGTGCCCTGAGAAAAAATTTCATGCTCGCCGATGCCATCGCCGTTACTGTCAAAACGGGTAAAACTGATCCGGCTTCCCGGGCGAATTTCCAGCGTCGTATCGGCAGCGACAGTCAATATTCCGTCTATCAGGATCTCTCCGTCCCAGACCGTATCTTCAAAAATGGACTGATCACCGCGGTAGACTTTCGTATCACCTGCCAACGAGGATAAAGGGAGCAGCAGTGAGAGAACGGTTAAAATAAGGAGTTGCCGTAAGCTCATTCTCCGACATCCTCCCCCTGACGACCCAGGTAACGGACGTTTTCGTGGTTGTCAGTTGCAGCAACAGAACCCAAAGGCAGGTCGCGCGGGTAAAGGGCCAGCCCGATCGCGTTGCCGCTGATCGTGTTACGATCGAGCCAGGGGCGGCTTTCGGCGTCGACAAAAATCGCTTCTTCATCGTGACCTTTAATTGTATTACCCAAAAGATAAGGGTTAGAGCCTTTCCAACAGAAGATGCCACCTTCTCCATCAGTCAGTAGATTATCAAGGATCTTAGGATGACTCTGTTGCTGGGCAACGATGCCGTAGCGACTATTGGTAATGTGGTTGCCCTTAATTTCCGGTGATGAAGCGACGCAACGGATCGCGATATCAGCACGCTCCAGTTCCGCATGCAAGATGCGGCTTTGCGACGCCCGATCCAGGGTAATTCCAGACCAGGCAATCTCTTCCAAGTCATTTCGCTCAACAATGACAAATCGAACCGGAGCTTCAGCTGTCCCCAAAATGTCCAGCTTGCCACGCACAAGCAGCTCAGTTTGCGAGGACAGGTACTCAGGGTCTATTTTAGTTCCTTCTGCAGGGAGCACATTAACCTGTGTACCGGGATGAATCGTCAGGGAGCCACCTTCTAGAATCAGCACATCACCTGACATGGTGACAACACCCTCCCAGACGAGATCACCCGTATAAGCACCGGAGTATTCTGGCGTCAACTCATCAGCCTTTGACAAGGAGGATAGAGCGACAATGGCCACAAATAAAAACATGACAGTTGTTCTTATTTTATAGACAGTTAGTCTCATATCCATCGATTTTCCATGAAGAATTTACGAGCAACGGACATGGCACTTTTTCCGGCCTTAACCTGGCCGACCAGAAGCTCAAAGTCAGCACTGGTGAGAAGACGGTTCAACTTGGAAATTGCCGGCAGCACAGTGGTAAATTGCAAGTCATTCACGGGGCGAGGCCCGGACACCAAGGCTGGCAGACCTGGCAAGTGAAAGACTGCCTCATTGAGAGGCTTGTTCACAGGGATAAAAATCAAGTCAACTTTTTCTGCCGAGAGCAGATCAAAAGGGCTCTGGCTATCACTAACTTCAACAGAGGTGCTCTCCACCCCGGTCTTTTCCTGTACATACAAGGTGACGAGGGCATAGAGGGTCTCTTGCTGAACAGTTGCTCCGGCACCGACAAACAGTTTAGGCCCGAAACAAGCCTGCACCGGAGTCGATATCAGCGCCCCCAGGAGAATAATGCCGACAAGTAAACTTATCTGACGAATAACCATTCCACCACCGTTGATCCGTAAAATCCTGAGAGGATCACCAAAGAGACGAGAGCCGCGAGCATGAAGGGGAGATCCATCCCACGTTGCCCTGTAAACCCAGACTTAGCGACAGCCCTGGCTGCCAGTACAGAGAGCACAAAACCTGTTAGCAGAATCGCTACGATCACCCACTTTAGGACATCCAGAGACACGAGAACTCCGGGAGGGGCGAGCGTTTGCATAACATTGATGGCGAGGTAACTTTTCACACCGGAAGGATCTTGAAGCGCCAGTAACAAGTAACCGAACTTGGCGTTCAGTTTAACAATCGCCAAGGCAAAGTGTGCCGACAGGATCATTGGTAGCAGAGGTAACGCAAGACGGCCGAGAAAAGATATGAGCCCAGGCAGAATGGCTGCTGTAGGAACAACACTGGCCCCGTTTGCAGGCTCCCCTTCCAGCGTTGAGACTTTGATTTGCCCGACGAGATAAACCAGCACACCGGGTAGTAACAACAAGAGGGGGAAGATCAAACCGACCCAGATCACGGCCAGGGGGTAAAAACCAGCAGCCTCCCAGCCGAGTGATACCGCCAAGGTCTCTGGAGCCCAGAAAACCGCTTCGCGCAGATCAACATAAACTTTAGCAAAATTCGCGGTCAGCAGACCAAGCAGAACAAGGAAGAAAAGAGTTTCACCAAAACGTAGCCCCTGCTTGTTCAAATCTCCCGGCCACCCGCGAACGCCAAGAGAGACATTATCGTTACAGCAGGTCTGAACACAGTTGAGACAGAGAGTACACGCTGAGCTGTCATTGATCTCTGCAGGCACCAGCCCGACAGGGCAACCTTCCGGCTGGGTTCGCCAGCTGAGCCTCATGCCACCGAGAGCCGCCTGTCGCCATGCCGGCTCCATAGAGATACAGGGTTTGGCCGAGCAGCCGGCACAAACAGACTTGTCAGAAACGCGCAACTGCCAGGGGGCAAGGCGGGCATAAAGACTGAAGACCGCCCCTGCAGGGCAGAGCAGCAAACAGAAGGAACGCTGACGAAAGACCAGCCCGGCGACAAGTGCCAGTATCAACATCCAGGTCAGAAAAATGGCGGTATAATCCGGATAGCGATGTATAGAGAAAAAATAGACCAGCAACTGCAGGAACACCAGCACCAGGGTGACCGGGACAAAATTATTCAACCAGGAAGGCATTTCACGACGCAGCCCGAAACGACTCAAGACACCATTAATCCAGCCTACAGGGCAGACGGTACACCAGGAACGCCCGAAGACCATGGCAACCACGACCATCCCCATCATCCAGAGAACCCACAGGTTGAAGGTCGTGAAATTGGAATACATCAAGGGGTCGCGAACCTTAACACCGGGAATGGCATGCTGGTGCCATCCAAAAGCAATCATCACCAGCAATAGCGCCAGCATGATCAGGCGCACCAGGCGCCAGGTCCATGTCGACCGAACGATCGGACCCAGAACAGGAATATTGAGGATGTTTTTTAGCATATAGAATCCTGGTACGAGGTACGCGGTACGAGGTACGCGAGAAGAACTATCAAGAAGCTGTTCATACAGAACACCTCATATTGGGTTGACATCGTTAAACCATCACTTCAGGTCACAAAATCTAACAAAACCGTATCAGCAATCCAAAAGTTATTTCTCAACGCAAATACGCAAAGGGTCATTTTGTTCTTGGTTTGCCTCGTACCACGCACCTCATGCCGCGTCCCTGTTTCTAATGATAAACTTGGTAAGGACGAACATACTCGTCGTGGCTATTACGATACAAGACCGGCTTCCCGGTAACCATTTCCAGCGAGCGGGCCGACCACTCACGGACGACGTGGACTTCATCTTCTACAGTCTTTGAGAGGGCTGCAGCAGCGGCGGGGCCTCCCAAAGGCCCAAGCGCCATGGCAGCATTCATTCGCACCTGTGAATCAGCATCTTCCAGTCCTGCAATCAGAGCAGATTCTGCCCGCGCATCACGTAACTTGCCGAGGGCCAGAAAAGCTTCAGCCCGTTGTTCGCCTTCAGCCTGTATCAACAAAGCATCCAGAGCACGCTTATCAGCAATATCTCCAACAGCACGAATAGCAGCAGCAGCACCCTCACCTTCTGCATCAGCGAGGTAATCAAGCAAAGGCATCACGGCGAGTCTGTTCAGCTTGATCAGGCCCCGTGTCGCATAGCGGCGAACTTCGCTGTTGTCATCATCCAAAGCTGCCAGCAAGGCAGGAACCGCCGTTGCGCCTCCGATATCACCAAGAGCCCAGGCCGCTACGTAGCGTCGTTCCAGCGACTTGTTTGCCAGGACCTCACTGATTGCCGGAATGGCATCAACGACCTTGAGCGTACCCAGAGCGGCGATGACATATTCACGAACCTGCTTATTCTCATCCTGAACGCGTGACAATAGAGCAGGTATTGCCCGTTCACCGATCTCCACCACCATCTTGTAGATACGGTCCGAGAGGCCCGACTCTTCTGAGGCCAACAAACCAACCAACTGTTCAATAGCTTGCGGATCACCACCGCGAGCGTTGGCTTCAAGCTCTTCCAGGTTCAGGACCGGCTCAGCAGAACACGCTGAGAAGGCCAGGAAGCAAATACCAAGCAGAAAATAGCGCAACATCGTTACCAGACCTTGGTCACAGTGATATCAACCTGCTTCAACACTTGACCCTCCATAACGACAACCGCAGAAGGCTCGATGGTGCCTTTATCGTAACGGCCGTAAAGATCACCGAGCTTTGGCGGGCCACCAAACTTGTCACGCGCGGCCAGGTAATAAGTCCCACCGGCGGGCAGATAGATCAGGTAACTGCCGTCAGGGCCAGTCTTCTCGGAGACGAACTTGGGACGCTCTGACATCTGTACGTGATCATAAACATGAACCCTTGCATCGAGCACAGGCTGACCGTCGCTATCCATAACCTTGCCGGCAAGGCCGGTTCTGGATTCATCAACATCACCGGTAAAGTTACGCTTGTCGCCAATCTTGATCGGAGCAGAGACCTGCAGGTCAACAACGCCACCCTTAACGGTCACCCGTATGAACTCGGAGCGGTTATCTCCTGCGACAACAGGCCCGGACTCTTCACCCCCGGCGCGCTTTCTGGCGACCACCACATAGTCACCATCAGGCAACTCGATATCGAAGGCACCGTCTTCTATGGTTGCTGAAGAAATCGCATAAGCAGGGCCATAGAGGTCCATGCCAGGCTGATAGACGTACAGACGGACACCCTCTAAAGGCATGGTTACCTGCCCTTGCAGTATCCCCTTCCCGGAGGAATCCTTCTGTTCAGCGGCATCCTGATTGCCACAACCGACAAGACAGATAAACAGCAGACTTGAAACCAAAACACTGAGCAGACGCATTTTCTTCAATTTAACTCTCCAAAGAATCGTTCTTACGGTTTAAGCAGCACCAGTCGTTCAACGGTACTCGAAGCATAGTGTTCATAAAGGGAATGATCCATAAGCGCCAGGCCGAAGGCCACACCCATTTCATCCCCGGGGACAAAGACAACATCACGCGGGTCACCCGTTTGCAGAGCTCTTCGCAGAGTGACAATCCAGCGGCCATTCTCATAATGAGTTACGGCAGAGACATCAGCACGACCACCGACCGGTCGTTTGACCAGGTAACCTGGGGCCAGAGTTCCCGGTGGCCGAAAGCCCTCATCGGCCGGCAGCCTCTCTGCATCATAAACAGGCGCATCACCTTCCGCAAACGGCTGGATTTCAAGGCCGCCATTCAAGCGAGCACGGGAATTCTCGGTAAAAAGCTCTCCGGGAGTGTCACCATGCATGCCCTCAATATCAAGGAAGCGATCGTCGGCGAAGCCGAGCAAAGCGGTGCGAGCGGCTTTCCAGTTCCAGAGGTCAAGCCAGCTTTTTTCCTGAGCCATGCGCATCTTGTTGGAGGCATGAAAGTTGGCTTTATTTACGCCAAAATCGCTGATGTGGCAAGCATAAGAACAGGAAAAGTTGTTGAACTGTCCCTTGGCGTCCCAGAGCAGACCGAAACCGTCTTCCAGTTGACCGGTATTCCGCCAGGACTCACCATCGAACTCCCAATCAAACATCGACTGGTCACGGGTTGCATCTTGCCAGCTCAAGCGCAGGAAAAGTTCACGGTCGGTGTAAAATGCCCTGACATCAACGGGAACAGGTTCAGGGATTCGCGAGCCATGATGACACGACGCTGTTGAGGTGTGAACCGTATCCTCATCAATATCCGTAAAGGTTTGCAGCTTGTGAGGGCGCCCTCCTCTGACTTGAACCGGACGGGGCAAGGCCCGATCCCAGTCCGAATCTGTCGGTGCCTGTTCGAGCCAAAGTGCATAGGTTCGATCGGCAGGCACGTCACCGCAACCAGAAAGGCACAGCAGCAAAACCGCAAAAAGATGTAAAGTGATAAGCGACAAACGCGACACGGCAGATTCCTTGGTTTGAAAACAGAGCCCCGAGCTCAACAGAGGGGCACAACTAATCTCAGCAAGGAACGTACCAGAAAAAAGGGCGAAAAGTGTGCGATTTCAGCAGGATGACGTACAAGGAGTTGTCTCTTCAGAGGAAGGAAAGACAAGTTTCCGTCGAAGGATCAATCAATCATGCGATACTTTTCCATCTTGTAACGCAAGGTCGTGCGTTTGATACCGAGAGTTTCGGCTGCACGGGTCTGGGAACCATCTTCCCTTTGCAGCGTTTGAATGATCAGTTGCCTCTCCAGGTCTTCGAGGATGTCGGTCAGGCTACCGCCCTTTTCAGGAATTTGTAGGCAGATCTGGTCATCCCCCTGCATGCCTTGCGGGAAATCACGCGGCGTCAAAACGCTCCCCTTGGAGAGGACCACGGCTCGCTCTATGGCGTTCTGCAACTCACGCACGTTACCCGGCCAATCATGGGCAAGCAGGCAGCTAAGAGCCCGGGGGGATAAATCGGTAATTTTCTTGCCCGTTTCCGATATGTATTTCTCAAGAAAGAACCGCGACAGAGGTTCAACGTCTTCACGCCGTGAGCGCAGTGGGGGGACGTTGATATTGACAACGTTCAAGCGATAATAAAGATCTTCCCGGAAGTTGCCGTCCTTGACCTGTTCCTCCAACTTCTTGTTGGTCGCGGCCACGATACGGACATCAACGCTGATCGTCTTGTTGCCACCGACGCGCTCGAACTCGTGTTCCTGAATCACCCGCAGCAGCTTGACCTGTGCGGCCATGCTCATTTCGGCGACTTCGTCGATGAAGAGCGTGCCCTGATCGGCCCTCTCGAAGCGGCCTTTGCGGGTATCAAGAGCGCCACTGAAAGCACCCTTCTCGTGACCGAAAAGTTCACTTTCCAGCACACCTTCCGAGATCGCCGCGCAGTTCAAGACAACAAACGGTTTCTCCTTGCGCAGCGAGCTATAGTGAATGGAGCGGGCCAGCAGTTCTTTACCGGTCCCCGATTCACCAGTGATCAGGACATTAGCGTTACTGACCGCAACGGAGGAGGCCATTTCGTAAACCTGCTGCATGGCCAGAGATCCACCGACTATGCCTGAAAAATCGTAACGCCCCTCCAGTTCTGCGTGCAGGTAACGGTTCTCAGCCAACAGGCGTTCGCGTTCGAAAGCCTTGGCAACGGTCAGCTTGATCTCATCATTCTCAAAAGGTTTGGCAATATAATCGTACGCTCCGGAGCGCAGCGCCTGCACCGCATTCTCGATCGTGCCGTAAGCCGTAATCACGATAATCGGCAGGGAGGGCTCATACTCCTTGAGTTCTGCGAGCAGTTGCAAGCCATCCATCTCCGGCATTTTGATATCGGTGACCACAAGATCAAAACGTTCGCTGGCAACCAGACGCAGCGCTTC
The DNA here is from genome assembly GCA_012974435.1 of Desulfuromonadales bacterium. Lineage (GTDB taxonomy): Bacteria > Desulfobacterota > Desulfuromonadia > Desulfuromonadales > BM103 > M0040. The sequence goes on from JAAXQF010000257.1 coordinate 9,957, forward strand.
AGCGCCGCTGCCCACAGCAGAGGTTTCGTAGCCTTCACGGGTCAGAACACGGCTTAACAGGCGGCGCATGCCGTCTTCGTCATCAACTATAAGAATTCGTTCAGATGCCATATTGATTATCTAACGCTCAAAATTAATCGAGCACAAAAGGGGTTAGTCACTATTTCAGATCACAATAAACCTTGTTCTTGCCGTCCTTCTTGGCCTGGTACATCAGATCATCCACTTTTTGCAACAAAGCCTGTGTATCAGCACCATGGTCAGGAAGCGCAGCAACACCGACGCTCACAGTAACCCCATGGGTTTTGGTGATCCCGGTCAGGAAACGCGGGGATTCTGTCTCAACAAAGATTCGGATACGATCTGCCACCTTGACTGCTTCAGCCAGAGGGGTTTCAGGCAGCAGGGTCACGAATTCCTCACCTCCATATCTGAAGAGTGAATCGCAGTCTCGCAACAACTCTTTGAGCATGATGGCCATCTCCTGAAGAACAATATCGCCGTTCGGGTGGCCGTAGGTGTCATTAAACTTCTTAAAGTCATCGACGTCCAAAAGGATAATGGCCAACTGCCTGGAATAGCGATTGGCGCGAGCCACCTCTTCGTTGAAGGTTTTTTTGAATTGCCTGTGATTGTAAAGGCCCGTCAATCCATCGGTACATGCAAGTTGAAGGGTCCGCTCATGCAAACGCGCGTGATCGATGCTCATAGTGGCGAAAGAAGAAAGTACGGACAAAAGCTCCAACTTCTCGACATCAAATTCCCGCGACTTGAAATCGTCCAGATAAAGGACACCTATGGTCCTCTTGTGGATTTTAAGCGGCACAGCGATCAGAGATCGAATCCCTTCCTCTATGGCCAGAGGGTTGTTGAAAAAATCCGCGCTCGCCGTATCTTCAACAATAAACACCTCGCCACGTTCCAGGATCTTGTAGGTCAAACCTCCCGGCGTGACTCGCCAACGATCAAGAGCGACAAATTTATCGCTGAGTCCGGCATGGGCACGCAACTCAAGCTGGTAAGTATTTGCATCGTACAACGCCACTGTACCAGCGGGCATATCCATCACCGACATGGCACTGTGCAGAATATTCTGCAGCACTTCATCAAGTTCCAGCGAGGACACAACGATCTGGGCAACGTTCAGGATCCCCTTAAGCCCCTGAACCTGCGCAACCAGTTTACTGCCATCAGCTTCTTTCATAACATTCAAGCTTTCCCCCCTCGTGCGACTATTGTCATATGGTACGTACAATAGATAAACAAATTTTTATAATACTTCTCCAGAAGAATATAAACAAGTAGCTCAGTGGCTTAAGAGTCCGAATTTATTACAAGCACGAATTTAAAGCAGGAGAAGAGGTAAACATGTCGCAGGTTCAACAACACCTGCATAGCAGACATCTCCTTGATTTATACGTGGGTTATTACAAAACGACCTCTTCCACAAAATGTAAAATTCTGATAAAACGATGTCGCACTGATTCAATTGATGTCCCCTACTTGTGAGGAGTCCCCATGTCCACAAAAACAACTTATAATCGCCGCGGCTGGGTGCTGCTAACAGTTCTCATACTGCTATTAAGTGCACTGCCGGCATTCGCCGGGATCAATGACCTGTTCGGGAAAAAAGAGCTGGACGAAACAGAGCGACAGGAAACAATCGAGCGCATCGACAGCATTCAGGAAAAGCTTATGCTGCTGCAGGATAAATTGCGTGCACTGGAGCGACGCAAAGCAGCCAAGACTGCCGCACAAAAATCAGAGCAGGCAGCAGGAGTTCTCTCAGCAACACCAGTACAAATCAACTGGCAACCAATCGACGATTCGGTAACCAACCCCGGTGACTTTGGTCTTTATACCTATCTGTTGTTCAAAGGTGATCTCTCAGACAGCAGCGCTGTCGGAGCCCTGGAGGATTTCATCCTGACGATTGAAACCCTGCCGGAGAACGACATCCCCGCCGGACTGGCCAACCGCTTCCTGGTTCCTGTTGAAAAACCGCAATCGACGATAAACCTCGGGCGCCAACCTTACGACTTCAAACTGAATGAGGCCTACCTCAGCCGTCTCGCCTTACAGGACCAACTGAGCAATGGCCCGATCCTGGTCTCCCTGCGTCAGCCCCTCGACCCTTATGGAACAGACCAGAGTCCCGCCTTCCTGGCTGTCAGCTTCGGCCGTCAGAATCCACAGCGGGCCCTGGAGTTGGCCAAGATCTGGCAAAACCAGGAGAAAGACGCCATCAGCAACAAAAGCCACCCAACCTCTGACCTTTTCTGGGAACTCATTGATGGCGCGGGGCCAACCCAGGTTGTCCGCTATCAGGAGCATATCCTGCTCGTTCTGCCACAGCAATGACAACATGGGAAGAGTCTTGCCATCGTTGCGGACTCTGCTGTTTTGAAAAATCAGTCGATCTTAAAGGCCGGTTCTTTACAACGAAAACACCCTGCCGCCACCTCGACATCGTCAGTCGGGAATGTCGCGTTTACGACAAACGCCTCGAGGTCGGAGAAGGTTGCGTCAAGCTGACCCCGGAGGTTGTTAAAAAGTCCGACTGGTTGCCTGAGGGTTGCGCTTATCGTACAATCGTGGAACGAGGGACGGGGGACGAGGAACGCGATTAAAACCATTAACGCAATGGCGCTAGGAGAAACTAGGCAAGACGCAAAGAAAAAGCTATTAGTCCGAAGCTACGGACTACTTTGCGACTTTCACTATAAACTTTGCGTCCTTGCGTTACGCTTTTAATAAGAATTCCCATAAAAAGCCCATCCTTAAACATTAAGAGGGAATAGCTTGAGCCAACAGAGCGAACAGAAAGCCAAGCTCGGCTGGTGTCTATATGACTGGGCGAACTCGTCATTTGCCACTGTAGTTCTGGCCGCAGTCCTGCCTGTTTATTTTGCAAGCCTCGTCCCTGACCAGGGAGCGAACCTTTTCGGGGGTTCCCGGACAATACCGGCAACAGCGCTCTGGGGCTACATCGTCTCGTTTTCTATGGCTTTCGTCGCCATAACGGCCCCCGGACTCGGCAACCTGGCCGACCGGAAGGGCTGGCGCAGACGCCTGCTGATCATCTTCTGTCTACTCGGTTCTTTCGCCACCTGCGGGCTCTTCTTTGCCGGTCCCGGACAGTATCTTCTAGCAGCGATCTTTTTTATCCTCGGCAATATCGGCTTTGCCACCGGCAATATCTTTTATAACGCCTACCTGCCCGATCTGGCATCAGGTCACGAGGCCGATCGACTTTCAGCGCGAGGGTTTGCCCTCGGATATGTTGGCGGAGGTTTGACGTTGCTGATCGTCTTTCTGATGATCCAGAAACATGCCTGGTTCGGCATAGCTGACCAGGGCAGCGCGACCCGGCTGGGTTTTCTTCTCACCGGTGTGTGGTGGCTAGCTTTTGCCCTGCCCGCCTTCAGCTGGCTGAAAAGTGTACCAATCACTTCACACGCACGTCATGCACTGCGCACCCCGCGTGATTACCTGAAAACTTTCGCCGACCTGCGTCAGTATAGACATCTCGGCCGTTTCCTGATCGCTTTCCTACTCTACAATGACGGCATCCAAACCATCATTGCAGTCTCGGCCATCTTCGCCCGTGAAGAACTCGGTTTAGGGACAGGAACAATTCTCGGTTGCTTTCTGATGATCCAGTTTGTCGCTATGCCCGGGGCTCTGCTCTTCTCGCGACTGGCCGGTCATTTCAACACCAAGCGGGCAATACTGGTCAGCCTCGTGCTCTTCACTGCGATCACTGTCTACGCTTCAATTATGAAGAGTGCCACAGAATTCTGGATTCTCGGCTTCGCTGTTGCAATTGTTCTTGGGGGCAGCCAGGCTCTCAGTCGTTCTCTTTTCTCAAGCATGGTGCCTAAATCACGAAGTGCTGAATTCTTTGGTTTCTATGCGATGAGTTCAAAGTTCGCTTCTATTTTTGGTCCCCTCACCTTTGCCCTTCTTATCGAGCTGACCGGCTCGAACCGAATCGCCATTCTCGCATTGGCCGCCTTTTTTGTTGTTGGGATAGTGCTCCTGTTCGGAGTGGATACTGAGCAAGGCAGGCTGCAAGCCGAATCTAGCAACCTGTCGGACTAACCATGAACTGGCTGCAAATCCGCCTGTTTGGTCCATATTTCAGCTCCTTTTCGACCAATAGCTACGGCTATTACTTTCAAAAGAGCCAAAATCTGTTTTCAAACGGTCAAATTTTCGCTTCAGCCCAAATAGTCTGACAGGCTGCTAGCGACAGATAATTAAGAGCAACGGAAACTGGACAAAAAAAGCCCCACAGTCAGGAGTAAGCTGTGGGGCAAAGGGTTTGTGGGTTTTGCTTAGGAGGTAGAACATGAAGAACTATGTTCTTGAGTGATACATTACCTTTTTAGTTATCTTTGTCAACAAAAAAATGCTCGCAGATGCCAGCAAGAAAAATCAAGTCGTTCAGCCCTTGCGAATACGTGGGTCAGCCAAGGCATAACTAATATCTGCGAGTAGGTTGCCGATCAGGGTAAGTACAGCGCCAATCACCAGGATGCCCATAATCAGGGGGTAGTCACGCATCAGGACACCATCATAAAAGAGCTTGCCCATGCCGGGGATGGCGAAGATGGTTTCGAAGATAACGCTACCACCGATCAAACCTGGCACGGAAAGACCGAGGATCGTAATGACCGGCAACAAGGCATTTCTCAAGGCATGCTTGTAGATAACGGCCCTTTCCGACAAGCCCTTGGCGCGGGCGGTAAGAATGTAATCCTGGCGGATCACTTCAAGCATATTGGAGCGCATATAACGGGAGAAGCCAGCCAGGCCACCGAACGCCGAGACAAACACGGGCAGAATCAGGTGGTGAGCCATGTCCAAGACCTGCATGCCGGAGCTCATGTAATCGTAGCCGATCGATTTGAGCCCTACGACCGGAAAGAGCCCTAACCGAACCCCCAGGTAATCCATGAGGAGCAACGCCAGCCAGAAAGAAGGCATGGCGAAGCCAAGAAAAACAAACACCGTCGTACTGCGATCGAACAGACTGTTGCGACGCACAGCAGAGAGGATTCCTATCGGCACCGCAGCCGCCAGGATGACCGCTATCGAGAGAACATTGATGAGGATGGTGATCGGCATGCGCTCCGCGACCTTTTCCAGCACAGGACGATGGTCCTGGGCGAAAGACTCACCGAAATCGAGCGTTGCGACCTGCTTCAACCAGAGGCCGTATTGCACATAAAGAGGCTTATCGAGGTTATAACGTTCTCGCAACCGATCACGCATCTCAACACTGGATTTAGGGTTGAGATCAGTCTGCATGTCAGTCGGCTCGCCAGGCGCAAGATGGATGACCAAAAAGCTGATCAGCGTGATGCCGATAAGCAGGGGGATCATCATAAACAACCTTTTAGTGAGATAAACGAGCATCAATAGACCGTGGCGCGTAGCGCGTGACGCGAAGAATCAAAATAAGTTCAACTTCCACATTAAAGCTTGTCGCATAAAAACTAACATTATCTTCATGGTTTGTCTCGCCACACGCCACACGCCACCAGCCCCGCGCCGCAATCGCCCTTAACGAGTATACTTCTGCTCGCTCTTGGCCACCCACCAATAATTAAAATTATGACTGATCCCTGCAGGAGAAGGCTCTATGCCACGGATCCGATTGGCAACGGCCGGCAAAGCCTCACCCACATAGAGGAAAGTATAAGGCTGTTCCTCAGCGAGAATCTCCTGGAAACGATCGTAGATTAGCTTACGCTCTTCCTGATCGAAGGTCCTTCTCCCCGTCTCCAGCAATTCATCCACTTCCGGATTACTGAATTTGACGAAGTTGAGCTCGCGCGGCGCCGTTTTACTTGAATGCCAGATATTATACTGGTCAGGCTCTGGCCCGCCACTCCAACCGAGAATGGTGGCATCGAAATTCCCAGGGAAGATGAATTCCTTAAGGAACGTCGCCCACTCGACGACGCGAATTTCGACACTGACACCGACCTCTTTAAGACGACGTTGAATGATTTCAGCGGTTTTTGAACGCAAATCATTGCCCTGGTTGGTGACAATGGTAAATGCCAGTTTTTTACCGTCCTTGTCCAGCACACCATCATTATTACTATCAACCCAACCCGCCTCGGCAAACAGGGAACGTGACAGCTCCGGGTTGTACTCATAACGCTTGACCTTGGCGTTATAAACCCAGGTATCCGGCTTGTATGGCCCTGTAGCCGCTTGCCCAAGTCCCAGCAGGACTCCGTCTATCAACTCCTGTTTATTAATGGCGTAGGAAATGGCATGGCGAACTCTCTTATCCTGAAAGAGCGGCTTAGTCAGATTATAGCCGAGATAGGTGTAACTGAAAGACAGGTAACGGTACTTATTGAATTTGCGTTTAAACGCCGGCGTGTCGGTCTGAGTACTGTACTGGATCGGTGTCAGCCCCATGTAATCCAGACCACCGGATTGTAATTCGAGGAACTGGGTCGAACTATCAGGGATGACACGATAGACGATACGATGGAGATACGGTTGACCTTCAAAGTAATCGGGGTTGGCAAGCAACACCAACTTCTCTCCGGCATCCCACTTGACGAACTTGTACGGGCCGGTGCCAATCGGACTACGTGAGAGAGGGCTCTTGGTGATCTCTTTACCTTCGAGCAGATGCTTGGGATGAATCGATGTTCCCCAGCTTTCCAGAGCCGGAGCATAGGGTTTTTCGTAAGTCACCCGAAAAGTGTAGGGATCGGGGGCTTCAGCCTTGGCAACCTGCAAGAAGTCTTCAGCATAGGATGTCGGCACATCCGGGTTGATATACAGCTGGTAAGTAAAGAGGACATCGGCGCTGGTAAAAGGAGCGCCATCATGCCAGGTAACATCTTTACGCAGATGGAAGGTAAAGGAGAGTTTGTCTTCAGAAATCTCCCAGGATTCTGCCAATTCACCTTCCAGCTGCAAGTTTTTATCGTAACGAATCAGGCCGTTGTAGACCTTGCCGTTGATATCACTTGAGGCGGAGTCGGAAGCAAGCACCGGCAGCAGATTATTTGGTTCGCCAATAGACGCCTCGATAAAGGTGTCACCATGGGCCGGCTTTGCCGCCTCACCTTCTGCAGGGATGACAGCTTCTTGCTGCTCACAGGCAACGGTCATGAATAAAAGACTACAAATCAGTAGATATCTCACAAAAACCCCTTACGAGTTAGACGTGCAATCTTGCTTAGAAAGCTTTGCTCAATCGGGCAAATACACAACACGTGCACTTGCAGGGGGAGCGATTTTAAAGAGCTCCGGGCGAATTTGACCATTTGTTTCTACATCTGAAAAGTCCAGGGTTACCGTTGCATATTTCTCAGGGATCTTCAGGGTCAACAGCTTCGGATAAGAGTTGTCTGACTCAGAAAATTCTGAATACTGAACCTTCAGGAACAGATCATTGTCTTTGAAATATGACACCTCTATCAACTCCTGCATGTCATTAAAAATCAACTCCTGCCGCTGTAAGGTACCGCTATGAATCAATAACCAGCCGCCAGCCTTGAGTGTGAAAGCTTCTTTTTTCCAGGATTCAATCATCTGAGGCTGATACAAGAGGACACCGACAAGATCCGACAACCCCAAAGGCAGGTTTACAAACATGCCCAGATTCTTGGGGCTTGATGACCCTTGATAGTAAATGTTTTGCGCCGGCAGCAAGGCACCCATTTTCTCGCCATCGGCAACCAGTAGAAGCAGGGGCACGCCAAAAGGACTGAGAGTCTCTGCCCGCAACCGATTAGGCCTCTCAACCAAAAGAACCTGGTTTGCATTAATGTTGTTCAGAGGTGCTTCCAGCTTTAATTTAGCCAGGCCCTGAATCGAGTTTATGCTGAGGGCCTTATCGCGCCAATTCTGTATGAGCGCATCAGCGAAGTCAGAACTGACAGGCGGACCGAGCTCAGGTCGCAAAGGTGCACAGGAAGAAAGAAAGATGACTGCAAGAGTTAACGCAGGCAGCAACACACGCCGTGGCATGATCAACCTGTCACAGTGTGTCAGCAAGGGTTTCAAGTTTTTCACGAAGCTGATCGTTATCCGGCGCCAACTGCAGTGATTTCTCAAATGCAGTGCGCGCCTGTTCAAAGTTACTTAAAGACTGATGAATTTCGCCGAGATGTTCGAAAACAACAGCATCCTCAGAAAGTTGACGACTGGCCTCTTCAACGACCTTGAGAGCCTCTATCAAGCGGCCCATACGGTAATAGACCCAGCCAAGAGTATCCATGATATGCGGTGCAGGTTTCAGAGCAATAGCCCGCTCAGCATACTGTAGAGCTTCATCGAGATCTCTATTCTTAACAGCCAGCTCATAAGCGAGAAAGTTCAGGGCCTCTGCATGCTTGTCATCAAAGCTGAGGAGAGTCTTCATCGCCTGGGACGCCTCCTGGTGACGGCCAACCCGTTCCAGGATCAAAGCTTTCTGATAAAGAAGATCGGTATTTTCCGGATACAATTCGAGGCCATTGCCTACTGTCGTCAACGCGAGGTCGCTCTGTCCCTGAGCCATGTAAAGAGAAGCAAGGTAATTAAAGACTTGCGGGCGAGGTCTTCCCGAAGTCATTCTCGTCTCTAGAGTTGAGATAGCTTCTTCGACACGCTCGGTTTCAAGATAGATGTAGCCAATGTGAGAAATAGCGTCATCGTAAAATGAAGAACCACTCTCAATACCAAGAAAAGCCTCTAACGCCAGCTCCCATTTGGACTCTCGTTCATAAGCTGTCCCCAGGTAGTAACGAGCGGCTTCAAGATCCGGCTTCAGCTCAAGCATCTCCCTGAAGACGGCAGCCGCATCGGACCAACGCTTCTGCTCCAGGTAGACCAGGCCAACCTTGCGACGGGCATCAAAATCATCCGGTTTGAGTTCAACAATGATGGCGAGCTCTTCGAGGGCGTCGTCATAGCGATTCATTCCCACGTAGACTCTTGAGAGATGATGACGCAAGGTAAAATCGAGAGGTCTTTGTTGCTGTACCTCGGAGAACACATCCAGAGCTTTCTGCCATTCTTTAAGCTCTTCGTAAAGAAGTCCCAACTCCAGGTAGGCCTGGTCGACGTCAGGACTGCGACGAATCAGCTCTCGATACTCTTCTACAGCCAACTGGTTTAAATCTATCTCACGGTAGAGACGAGCCATAGCCAAGCGAGCAGGCAGGGAATCAGGATCTTGCTTGAGGATCTCTTTCAACTCTGTAGAGGCGAGATCAACGGAGCCGGAACGTACCAGAGCTATCGCCAGATGCAGACGGACCTGTTCTTTTTCAGGCTCAAGCTCAAGGACACGACGGAAGTAGGGAATCGCTTCAGCAGGCTGACGATTACTGAAGTAAGCATTTGCCAGTGTCAGGTTGGCCCTGACGGAATCGGGGTTTCGCAGGAGGATATCCTCCACCGTGCGCACCGTTTTCTCGGGTTGATTCATAGCGAGATAAAGCTCAGCGAGTTCAAAACGCAGGTCTTCATCATCAGGATCAAAATCGATAGCTGTCAGAAAATCGGCAGTTGCACCCTCGAAGTCATCCTCGGCCAACAGCATCCGACCCCGAGAATAGTAAAAATAGGCATTTGACTGCGGTTCATTGAGGCGGGAGACATAGGGAGTTTGATCTTTAGACGTTTGATTTTCAACGTGAACATCTGCAGCCACGCATCCACAAATCAAAAACAGGACCAGGAAAGTATATTTATGGAGGCAGGCCGGGGACATATGCATTTCCGTTAGGGGTAATCAGCTTAGATAAAAGTAGCACAGTGATAAGACATGGTCAATCTATAGGAGACCTTGCGAAGAACACTTTACATGCTTATATCTTCTGATAATCTTTAAGAAAATTAGTACAATAGGAGCTTGGAATTTCCTTGCAACAAGGGTTAGAATTAGTCAATTGGTACAAACGAAACTATTCTGAATCGGTATGCTGAAGAGGTGCTGGCTTCATCTTTAAGCAACAGTTATTAGATATGATCGCTATCGACATCATCGTTAACGACTGTAACCTAAAGGCAACTTTTTACGGGCCGGCGACAAACCGGGAGCAGACATCATGAAAATGGAGAGCAAACTGCCATTAACAGATGCCTGGGTCATCTGGTTCATCCTTGGCGTAGTCATGATCAACTACCCCTTCCTGCACATATTCAACAAGAATGTGCTGGTGTTCGGGATTCCTTTGACCATCCTGTATTTTTTTGTCGGCTGGCCTGTTTCAATTTTTGTCATCTATCTGTTTTCCATCTATCTCGGTCGCGACTCCGATCAGGATAGCTCCAAAAACGACCCGCAGGAAGGCCCTGACGAGGAGACTCCATGATTCCTGTCTCTCTGGTGGTTCTGACCTCCCTGCTCTATTTTGGGTTGCTCTTTGGTGTCGCCTTTTACGCCGACCGCCAACGCAAGCTCGGCCGAAGCGTCATAGACAACCCGACAGTCTATTCCCTCTCTCTGGCTGTCTACTGCACATCCTGGACATTCTACGGTAGTGTCGGCCGGGCGGCGACGTCCGGTATCGATTTCCTTACCATCTATCTGGGTCCGACCCTGATGGCCTTTTCCTGGTGGTTCCTGCTCCGTAAAATAGTCCGGATCAGCAAAGAGCAGAACGTCGCAAGTATCGCGGACTTTATCTCCAGCCGTTACGGCAAGTCTGCTGGCCTTGGCGCAATCGTCACGATCTTTGCCGTACTCGGCATCATGCCTTACATCGCCCTGCAGCTCAAAGCTGTCGCCCATACCTTTGACCTGCTCGTCTACCCTTTCGCCACGACCGGCACCACTCATGTTCTGCCCAAATTCGACCTGCACTTTGACTCCGCGTTAGTCGTCGCCATGATCCTCGGACTATTCGGGGTGCTGTTCGGTGCTCGACATCTCGACGCCTCTGAGCGCCATGAGGGTCTGGTTGCCGCCATAGCGCTGGAATCAGTGGTTAAAATAGTCGCGTTTGTGGCTGCGGGTATCTTTGTCACCTACGGCTTGTTTGATGGCTTTGGGGATATTTTCACAGAATTCCTGACCCGCTTTCCTGAACGAGAACATCTGTTAGGCCTTGGGAGTACCGAGAATTCATATGCCCACTGGATGTCCATGACGATCATTTCGATGATGGCCGTTATGTTCCTGCCTCGTCAGTTTCATATCATGGTCATTGAGAATTGTCGCGAGGAGCATATCCGCAGCGCAATGTGGCGCTTCCCTGCATATATGCTGCTCATCAACATGTTTGTTATCCCGATTGCCCTGGGTGGTCTTTTACTGAACCATGGCAGCACCTTCAATGCCGATTTCTTCGTCATCACCCTGCCCTTGCAGTATGGTCAACCCTGGCTGGCCCTGCTGGTTTTCATCGGTGGGTTCTCTGCTTCGGCCGGCATGGTGATGGTCTCATCTGTGGCTCTCTCGACGATGATTCTCAACCATCTCCTTATGCCGATCATCCTCAAAGTTCACACCAAGGCACAGAACCTTTCGAGACTCCTCATCAACCTGAAACGCCTCGGCATCATCGCCGTCATCTTTCTCGGCTACCTGTATTACCGTCTACTCGGTGAATCAGCAGCGTTGGTTAACATAGGGCTCATCTCCTTCGTCGCGGCGACCCAGTTTGCCCCCGCCGTCATCGGTGGCCTCTACTGGCGGCAGGCAACACGGCGCGGCGCGACCATCGGCCTCACCCTTGGCTTCATCGTCTGGTTCTACACCTTGCTGATTCCTACCTTTGTGCAATCCGGCTGGATGAGTACTTCGATCGTTGAGCAGGGGTTATGGGGTTTAACCATTCTCAAACCGACCGAACTGTTCGGTTTGAGCGGCTTTGATTTATGGACACATTCCCTGTTCTGGACGATGTTCGTCAACCTCGGCAGCTACCTTGCAATCTCACTGCTCACAAAACCTTGTGCCGCCGAGTTGGAACAAATTCGTAAGTTCGTCGACGTTTATAACCCACTGCCCATCACGACGGAGAGGACGCGAATCACCAGGGCTCCGACTGTCATCGAGTTCGTCGACCTGATGGCTAAATTTATCGGCGAAAAACAAGCCCATGCTTCAATCAGCGCTTACCTTGGTGATAGTGAAATAGACGAGAAAGGGAGTCTTTCAGAAGATGAGCTCCCCAAGCTCAAACGCTTCACAGAGTTGACCCTGGCCGGCTCCGTCGGAGCCGCACCAGCTCGCATTATCATTGACAAATACCTCTCGGCGCGGGGCAGTCATATGGAAGATGTGTTTGACCTGTTCGGCTCGGTCAACATCAGCAGAACGGCCAGTCGCGAGCAACTGGGCGTACTCTATGAGGCAGCCCACACCGTTGCCAGCGGCAATGATCTACAGTCTATACTCGACGAGATTCTCACAATATTTACGGATCAGTTTAAATTCGACCTCTGCGTCATCCGTATCCTCGATGAAGATCGTCAGACTCTGACTGTCCGCAGTCAACGGGGTATGACCTCAGAACATTTCGGTGAGTCAGAACGTGATCTAACTACAGACACCTTTATCGGCGAGACCTATCTAACCAACAATGTCAGTGTTGTCAATGACTCTGACTACATCAGCAAGCCCAAAACTGCAGCGATAATACATCATGAAAAGATTCTCTCCTTTGCCCATGCTCCGATTGCCGTGGAAGGTCAACCGATAGGCGTCATATCAGCATTCTCACGTACGGCAAAAGGGATCTTTACCAGCGAGTTTGTAGAACTCTTTACCAGTCTTGCCAGTCAGGTCGGAGTCGCATGGCGCAACGCCCAGCAAACCGACCGCTTGATCACGGCTCGCGAACAACAAAAAGAACTCGCTATTGCCAAGGATATTCAACTAGGCCTCCTACCGACCAAAGTCCCGGATTTTCCCGGTGTTCGTCTGGGCGGACTCTGTATTCCGGCCAAAGAGGTTGGCGGCGACTATTACGATTACCTGATCCATGAAGATGGACGTTTGGATCTGGTGATTGCAGACGTCTCAGGTCACAATGTAGGTGCTGCGCTTATCATGGCAGAAACAAGAACACTGATCAGGTCGCGCAGCGACAAATTCACAAAGCCACAGGAACTGTTGAGAGAGCTTAACCAGTTCTTCTATGATGACCTGACCAGAGCTGAGCTTTTCATCACACTCTTTTATCTGCAATACCAGGCGGCATCCCGTGAAATTTCATTTGCCAGTGCCGGCCATTCTCCGACCCTGCTGTGGCAAGACAGGAATCAGCAATGTCTCAGACTTGATCCTGAGGGTTTGATTATCGGTGTCAAAGAAGATTTCACTTATGAGCAGGAATCATTGAAGATGGAAGATGGAGATGTCCTGTTGCTCTATACCGATGGCGTGATTGAGGCGGAGAACGAGAGTAATGAGCTCTTTGGTGAAGAGCGCCTGGTAGAGTTACTCAGTGAAAAGCATCAACTGCCGCCACAGGAGTTGATCGATTACATTGTCGAACAAGTTCGTATCTTCTCTGGGCATCACAACTTCCAGGACGATGTATCGCTGGTCGTCATGCAAGCAACCCAGGAATAAGGGACGAGAACAAGGAACTGGTGTTAAAGAGAATATCCTTCAAAGATCGAGTGATGTGATAATATATCTGCGTGGACTGCTTATAGTTTTAAGCTTTCCGATTTCCAGGCCAAGGAGTACGAAATGAATTTGCAGATTGAGGACAAGGGCGCAGCTGTTTTACTGGCAATCAATGAAGAACGTCTCGACGCTCATAACAGCGGCGAGTTGAAGAACCAGATGTTGAAACTGTTCGAGGAAGGCAAGAACAACCTGGTTGTCGACTTGCAGGCTGTACGATTTGTCGACTCTTCCGGCCTCGGTGCCCTGGTTTCAGGTTTTAAAAACGCCAGCTCACGTAACGGCAATCTAAAACTATCCGGGTTGCAGCTTCAGGTAAAATCGATGTTTGAATTGACCCGCCTGCACCGGGTCTTTGAAATCTATACCGACTCTGCTGAGGCGCTGTCAAGCTTCCAGCAATAGTCTTTCACCATGACGCGAACTCTGTCTTCAACCAGGTCCAAAGCCATGATGACTGATCGGATTTCTGTCGACATAAAAGTTCCTAATCAGACACGTTATCTTTGCCTGATCGGACATATCGGCGAGAACATTGCGCGGACCCTGCGTGATTATAGCGGAGATCGTGAAAAACTGGCCTTCGACCTCAACCTGGTGTTGACCGAGGCCATGGCGAACGCCATTCAACACGCGAATGTGGACAACCCGGCCAAAGAGGTCCACATTGAAATCAGCATTGTCTCTAAACGTCTGATTATTAGGGTCTTCGATTTCGGCACTGGCTTTGATGTCCAGCAATACATCAAGCCGAGCCATCCTCTCGATGAGCACGGTCGCGGTATCTATCTTATCCATACAATTATGGACGAGATATTGTATAACCCGACAAAGAACGGGCACGTGCTGGAAATGGTTAAGAATTTAAACTGAAGGTATCCTTACAGCAAATAAAGAGGGCGCTCCCTGTATCCAGGGAGCGCCCTCAGATTGTAGACAAACCCCATATTGAATTGATATGGGGTTTGTTTTTATCTGTCTGATTGGTTAAGTATTTCTGTTTTTTTTGGCAAACTCAGAGGAATAGATCGTTAATCTGTTGATCTTTAGTATTTTTAAAGGCTAAAGGCAAAACCGGCGGGTCGCGTCCCGCCAAACGCCTTACTTTTGTCCAAGCGGCAACAAAAGTAAGCAAAAACGCCTAGCTCCTAGCGGAGGGCATATTCCGTTGCCAGCTCTCTTAGTCTTTTACAAATTAGGTTTAGGCATTCCGGCCCGTTATGGGGGCCTGGCTGTAGTGTTTTCTAGTAGCAAAAGGCATTAGAACACGAGACCTTGGTACTGTCACTACTGGAGAGGTCCACAAGGGACTCGTCAACTA
>JAAXQF010000134.1 GCA_012974435.1 Desulfuromonadales bacterium
GAGCCAACGAACAAATATCGGCGGTCAATGAGTATCAGTTTGGTGTGCAATGTCAGCACACCAGGCCCTTCGCCGCCTTGCATCTCTTTGCCTGCGTTGGCCCGCACTTCATACAATTCGACACCAGCCTGAATCACGTCCTTGCGATAACCGGAGTAGCCTGAATGGACGGCAACATGGTTGTTTGACGCCAGGGAATTGGTAATTATCACAACCCGCACACCCTTCTCGACAAGGTCACGCGCATACTGGACGCCGCTATCTCCTGGCACATAGTACGGTGAAATAAAAATCAGCTCTCGCTCGGCATGACGCAATATCTTGTCGACCTCGGCGGCAAGCTGCATATGCTCAGCGCCAACGGGATTGCGAAGTTTGTCCGGATCATCGACAATCACAACGGCATCGGCCACAAATAGCGCTTGTTCCCCGTTAATCAGCTTCTGCAGGAGTTCATTGGACAACGCCTCTTTGTAGATGGTTGCGTATGTCGTCTTCGCTTCCTTCGCCAATCTCGACCGCTCAGATGCGAGTGATGCCGAATCACTCACATTCAAGAGGTTCTCGATCGGGACTGCCAGCTCGTGGTTCCAGTAGATGTCGAACGAGTTAGAGATTACCTTCGCGATTCCCCCGAATGCCAGGACATCGAAGTCAGAGAATACAGCATCTCCCTTGAGCTGAAAGTATTCATCAGCGATGTTGCGCCCACCGACGATGCTAATGGCATTGTCAACGGTAAACGACTTGTTATGCATTCTTCGATTGGCTTTGCTGAAACTTCCAATAAAGTTGAGCGAGTAGAGACCGCGGCGCGATATCGGATTGAACAAGCGCACTTCAATGTTCGGGTGCTGGCTCAACAAAAGGAGCGTCCGATCCGATGCTGACGTGAACACGTCATCGAGCAGGAAACGGATACGCACACCACGGTCAGCAGCTCCGATTAAAGCATTCGTCACTACCAGCCCGGCCGTATCGTCCTTCATCAGGAAATACTGCAGATCGATGCTCTTCTCGGCTTTCTCGATCATATCGAGTCTCGCGCCGAGGGCGCCCATGCCGTTAACAAATGGGAAAAATCCGGATTGATTACCGTGCAGTCGCGCCCAGCCTTCAGCCGCCCGACCAAAATACGTATCGCTGGTATCATCAATTGCGGTGCTTTCGGTCTTTGGTAAATTGAGAGGTACAGTGGCGCAAGAAGATAGCGTCATCGCGACCACTAGTATCGCAATAGCCGCTGACCGACCACAACCGTTGCTTAGAAGGATAGCCGCTTCAACATTTCTTACTATGTTCCTCCTGTTTATTTCTATCTCTTGGGAAAATTATATTAAGCTTGGCATAATCTTTGATGTCATTTCTACCCATTGATTATCAGGTCAACTTGCCTCGATAACTCGATATCAAGCTAGTATTCGGGCAATTTTGCCCCTAGTTAATATTCCTACCGCTATAAGTATAGATTACTTGCCAACATCTTGAGTTTTGTCATACAAAATCTGACTCAACATGTCCACCGTACACCTTGGACTTTCAGGAACCTTTCGCAACCTTCGATTGATAGCAGTTATCGTAAGTCAGCAGTTAACAATATGGTATGAATGTTTAACTTTTGGGAAGGTGTGAGAAAATCAACACTCGTTGCAGGATGTTTAACTTTTCTAATTAAATTTCTCCTTCATATATTCCAGAACACGCACGTCGCCGTGTTTTTCCAATGCAATAGAGGCTGTATGTATCGTTACGGCTATAATTATTCCGGTAAGCATTACTCCGACAAATGCAATCACTACAGACAGCACTTTGGATGCTTTCTTTAACGGACGAATATCGCCATAGCCCACGGTTGTAGCGGTGATAAATGACCAATATAGACCATCAAATTTTTTCCATTTTTCAATATGGCAAACGATCTGTCCCAATAAAATGATCAAAAAGCATAAAAAAACCAAAAGCGGTGCAACTAAATAAAAAGACCAGAAGGTCAGCTTGATAAAACTAACTGTAAATCCCATTGCTCACTCTCCGTTTATTTGCCAACCACCGCCTAAAGACAAATACAAGTTGATACGTTGCTCCAGCTGACTTCGTTTAATTGATAACAGGTTGCTTTCAGCAGAGATGACTTGCTGTTGAATTTGCAAGGTGTCTAGTAAGCCGCTTTCCCCTTCTTTATACCGTAGATCAGCTATGTAATAGGCTTTAGCACTTTGGTTCCGGGCTTCGTTTAAGGCCGTTTCACGATCTGCCAAAATACGCCCCTGATCCAGATTGTTTTCCACTTCTGAAAAGGCCACAAGAGCTTTTTGGACATAGTTTGCTATGGCTTGTTCTTGCTCGATCGTGACTATTTCAATATCAATCTTTCGTCTCCCCCCGTCTAAGAGCGGGGCCATTAAGTTTGCCCCGAGTTGCCAGGCTAAATTGGTGGGGTTGAGTATATTTGATAACGAATTGGAAGCACCGCTAATCGAACTGGTAAGTGAAAACCTTGGCAACCTGGCAGCCTTTGCTTGATCTGTTGCATTAAATGCTGCTGCTATCTGTCTTTCAGCCGAGACAATATCTGGACGGCGTTCCAAAATTTCAGAAGGAATACCTGCCGGTGGTGCAGGAGGCAAGTCTGCTAATTCATTACGTATTTCTGTTGTTGCATTGGGGTAGCGTCCTAATAAAACCTCTAAGGCTCGAATAGCATCGCGTTGCGAGCCTTCGATAGTAACCAGTTGTTCTTTAGCTGCCGCCAGATTCGCTCGGTTCAATGCAATATCCTGCCCAGAGGCCCTGCCATTATCATACTTGGCCTGGGTGATGCGCATGGTTTTCTTTAAAATTTCCAAATTTTTGCGTGCTAAATCGGCTTGCAGTTTGGCTTCAATCACTTTGAAGTAGGTTTTTGCTATATTGGCGCCCAATGAGTGTTGTGCAAAAATGTAGTCAGCCTGTGCCGCTTGAGCACTTGCTTCGGCCGCTCGAACACCTGCACTTAACCGACCCCAAACATCCACCTCCCAACTGACTTGTATGCCCACAGTAACATCACTCTTAGAAAAACCACCATCGGCTCTACCTGAACGTGTTCCACTCAGTGATAGGTCTGCAGTAGGTTTTAAAGCCGAGCCGGATTGCTTGGCTAACAACCACGCTTTATCCATATTACCCGCTGTCACTTGTAGATCGCTGTTATTGGTTATGCCTTCCTCTATCAGTTTAAGTAATATTGGGTCATTAAAGCTCTCAAGCCATTGAGCCGAAACATCTTTATTTTCTTCATCAGTATTAATAGCCCATGTGGCAGGTGTCTCAACTGCTTTTTCCACGGCTTGATCGACTCGTTTTTCGGGGGGCTTCGTTGCACACGATGTGGCCAATAGCGCTATAACCGAGAAAATGATAAGTGTCGTGAGTTTCATAACAGCGTCTCCTTTACATCAACTCTCATAAAAATGGCATAAAGAACCGGCACGATGATGAGTGTTAATAGGGTGGCAAAGCTCAGGCCAAACATGAGCACAACGGACATTGATTTGAAAAAGGCATCAAAGAATAGCGGAATCACACCTAATACAGTGGTTAATGCTCCCATCATTACCGGTCTCACGCGACTGGCTGCTGCATCAATCACCGCATCGAAACGGGCTTTGCCTTCACTGATTTCCAAGTCCGTTTGATCGACCAACACAATGGCATTTTTGATCAGCAATCCAGATAGCGACAATAGACCCAGTATCGCCATAAATTCCATCGGCATACCGGTAGACAGTAAGCCAATCACAACACCAATAATGCCAAGTGGTACGACTAACCAGATCACTACGGGTTGTCTTACGGTACCAAATAAAATAAATACAATTAACACCATCGCCAAAAAGCCAAGCGGTATCGTTGATGCCAGATTTTCATTGGATTTTTTGGAATCGCCGTATTCACCCCCCCATTCCAGTTCATATCCTTCTGGTAGTTCAATAGCGTCGATTTGTGGCCGAACGCGCGCAAAAAGATCTGCGGGCAATTCGTTCGGATAAGGGTCACTTTGCGCTTTGATTTTCCAAAAACGATTTTCACGCCGGACCAAGCCATCGCGCCACACGGTTTTAAATCCATTCGTCACTTGGTCGATAGGTACGGCCCGACCCGTCGCCGAGCTTAGCACCTGAATATTGCGGATATTGTCAATGTCTAAACGCTCATGTTCGGGCGCGCGCGAAATAATGGGGATCAACTCATCGTTTTCGCGATAGGCGCCTACCGAGCGCCCAGAAAAATTCATCTGTAACGCAAGAGCAAGGTCTTCACGCGAGACACCAGCACGTTGTCCAGCACTTTTGGCATAGACAGGTTCAATTACATTGACTGCTTGCCGCCAGTTATCTTTTATCGACATGGCACCCCCATCGGCTACCATAATCGCCTTGGTCTGATTCGCTAAGTCACGGAGCACTCTGGGGTCTGGTCCGCTAAATTCAGCCTCAATTTTTGACCCACCACCGGGGCCTAACACGAAGCGCCACACTTTTCCTTGCGCTTGTGGAAAAGTATTTTCAATATGCGCTTGAATCTTCGGCATAAGATTATCAATAATCTGATATTCATCTGTGCGCACGAGTAGCTGGCCATAGGCTGAGTTCGCCGATTCAGGTGCATATACCAGCATAAAGCGTGGCGCACCCCCACCGATGGAAGATTGTACCGCATTAACACCGTCCAGTCCCGCCACAAATGCTTCCAACTGTTCGATATCTTGTTCCGTTTTGGTGATGTCTGTTCCTTGAGGCAACCAGTAATCGACAACAAATAACGGTGTTGTGGATGCAGGGAAGAAACCGGGTTTAACAAACTGGAAACCCCAAACCGAAATCGTAAAGATACCGACGACGATGGCTACAACTATGATCCGCTTCTGTAGTGCGAAGCGCAGAAAGACCTTGTACTTTTGTATAGAAGCACTTTCAGGTTTGTCATTTGCCGTTGAAGATTCAGTTGCTTCTTTAAACAACCAAAAACAAAACAACGGCGTGAGTGTGACAGCAAACACCCAGCTGTACATCAGTGAAATTAGGATGACCCAAAATAAATGGCTAGTATATTCAGCAGTGGAACCCGGCGCAAAACCTATGGGAGCAAAAGCGATAATACCGACTAGGGTGCCGCCTAATAGCGGCCAAATAGCACGCTTAACAATGCGCTTGGCTATGTCTAGTTTTTTGATACCATTTTGCACACCGACAAGAATACCTTCCGTCACCACAATCGCATTATCCACCATCATACCCAAGGCTATAATTAATGCCCCGAGCGAGATGCGGTGCATGGGGATATCCACCATTTGCATCGTAGCTAGGGTTGCGAAAATGGTCATCAACAAGATCGCGCCAATCACTATGGCTGATTTTAAGCCCATAAAAATAAGTAGCGTGACTATGACAATGACGAGCGCAGCAATAACATTGATAACAAAGGTTTGTACCGAATCATCTACGATATTACCTTGATGGTAAAATTCGTGCAGTTCAATACCCAGCGGTCGTAAGCCTTCGCTGTCAGCTATTTTTTTATCTACTGCCTGACCAATCTTTACAATGTTGCCACCCAAAACACCGGAAACACCGACAGCAATGGCAGGTTTACCATTAAAGCGGTACAATTTTTCGGCGGGCTCTTGATAGCCGCGCCATACACGGGCTATGTCTTTGAGGAAAATCACCTTTCCCTCAGCGTCTGCAGACACGAGTAAGCTCTGTATCGCTTCAACAGAGTCAATCGAACCGGTAGGATCAATCACAACACGCTGGTTGCCAATCTTGACATCACCCGATGAAACAACCGCATTTTGTTGTGCGAGAATGTTATAGATATTGGAAACAGATAACCCCAAAGCCGTGGCATCTTGTCGAGAAATTTCAACAAAAATAGCTTCTTTCTGTAAACCCTCTAAGGTAACACGGGCAACCCCTTCAACCTGTAACAACGAACTATGCAAGGTTTTTACGTAGCGCTTTAATTCCGCAGGTGAGTAGCCATCGCCAGTAACAAAATACAGCAGACCAAAGACATCGCCAAAATCATCCGCCACGTAAGGTATACCGGCACCCGGCGGCAGTGCCAATGCCGCATCGTTCACTTTATTGCGCAGCTTGTTCCAAATGAGCTGAAGGTCGGCTTTTGTCGGTGACGCCTCGTATTTTATTTCTACGGTAATTTCCGATTTTCCGGTGGTTGATACTGATTCAATGGTATCCACTTCGGCCATTTGCTGAATGGCTTTTTCCAAAGGTTCTGTAATTTCAAGAGCGACCTCGTGGGGGTTGGCACCTGGATAGCTCGTCACAACTAGAGCTTGGCGAATGGTAAATTCTGGATCTTCAAAACGCGCCAAATTTTGATAAGCAGACCATCCACCCACGATTGTCAGCAGAATGACAATGACACTAAGTACAGTATTTTTAATGGTAAATTCGGCGATATTCATTGTCTTATTCTCCGGTGGTTCACTCAGACCAGGGACGAACTTTTATCCCCTCTGATAGTGAAGAAATACCTGCTGCAACGATTGTTTCTCCCACTTCCAAACCACTCGAGATATTCAAGTTAACTCCGATACCATCTTCAACGGTAATATTTCTTCTCTGCACGACCATGGACTCTCGATTCACCACCCAAACATATTTCTGCTCACCATCGGTGGCAATCGCCGCTATTGGAATGCTTACTCTGGGAGTTTTGGAAACGGTCTTGCTGGGATCTTTGAACCAGATAGTAGCATTCATCCCGGGCAAAATATTAAGATCTTTCGGAGCTGTGAAAGTAAAAGTAACCTCATAGGTTTGCGTTACAGTATCAGCGTCAAGTGTCGCCTCTTTAAATTGAACCGGGATTTTTAGGTCAGGCGCAACATTTAGTGTCAAATATGAATGAGCCTTCGGTCCTTTTTGCCCGGTTGACCTTGCAACAATTGAAGAAGGCAAATTAATCGAAGCTTCCAGCCCTCCAGCACCAAGAATTTCAATGGCCGGTTCGCCAGCTTGAACCGCTTGTTGTTTTTGAATAGAAACCCTGGCAATATTTCCGGCGTAGGGAGCGACCAGCACCGAATCTTGCAGCGCCTTTTCAGCAGTTTCAAGCTGAGCTTTATTCACATCCCGCTGGGTTTTCCGTTGTTCCAGCTCACTAAGGGGAGTAGCATCTTCCTTAATCAAACGCACCGCCCGCTGATATTCTTCTTCAGCGTTATTGAACTGCGCACGCGCTGATTTTAGTTTTGTTCTCAAGTCCCGTTGATCCAACCTCGCCAACACCTCGCCCTGTTTAACTTTCTGAGCCTCTACTACCAATAACTCTTTTACAACACCAGCAACTTCAAAACTCAGCGTTGATAGCTGTTGTGATTTAATCACGGCCGGATAATTTAGATAGTCGTCGTCTTTTGTTTGGCCAATATCTAGCAATTTTGCAGGTCTTACTACAGCTTCTGTCTTTTTCTCAGGTGAAGATGATTCAGAACCACAGGCTGTAAGTAAAAAAAGTACAAAAATGGTTAAAGATAATAAATGCATGGCATTTGATAATTTAATAGGCATATTATCACTCCTTTTATGCTGTAGAAACAATAGTCAATGATGATGGTGTGGATTGTTTTGGTGCTAACAGTTTATTATAAAACGTTTTTACAGTTTAACCCTACACTATATGGCATAAAGTGGTGTTTAACCCTTCTTGCCATTGTTTGTAGTTGATTGACTGCCCAAGCCAATAAGCAATACTATTTTCTATACAGAGCAGAAAATAACTTTTGGGACATTGACTTAAATCAAAAAAAATGAATTTCAGAAAAAAATGAAGTCAACATATCTTGCCAACATCTATGGTTTTGTCATACTAAATCTGACTCAATATAACCACCGTACATCTTGACCTGACAGAGACACGATAGCTTGATTAAATTCCCTGGTCCAGTAATAAAAAATCATGGCCGGGCTGCAGAATAAGCT
>JAAXQF010000260.1 GCA_012974435.1 Desulfuromonadales bacterium
GCAACATCAATTCAGCAAAGATTATCCGACAATCAAGCTACTGTTCCCCCGTAGTTGACGAGGTCCTTGAGAACCTCTCCAGTAGTGACTGTACCAAGGTCTCGTGTTCTTATGTCTCTTGCTACTAGAAAACACTACAGCTAGGCCCCCATAACGGGCCGGAATGCCTAAACCATTATTTGTAGAAGACTAAGAGAGCTGGCAAAGGAATATGCCCTCCGCTAGGAGCTAGGCGTTTTTGCTTACTTTTATCGCCGTCTGGACAAAAGTAAGGCGTTTGGCGGGACGCGACCCGCCGGTTCTGCTTTGGGTTCTTAACAAAGGCTTGAAGAGAACAGATTAACGATCTGTTACTCTGAGGCTACCGAAAAAAAACAGAAACACTTAATCAGCCAGGCAGATAAAAACAAACCCCACATTAACTCAATATGGGATTTGTCAACAAGATGAGACGCTGAATGCGCCTCTTCTATCCTGTAGTGCTTGTAGAACGTCTCGTGCTTGCCTCTATGGACCATGAAACATGGAACCTCCATGCCCCTTCTTTTACACACATTGTTTACGCTTATTCTGCTGTTGGCAATTCCTTTTGATTCCATGGCAGACATTTACAAATACCGCGATGCAAACGGTCGTCTCACCTTTGTCGATGATGAAAGCAAGGTTCCAGCTCAGTACCGCGATGACATGACATCTATATCCGAGCCGGAAGTTTCAGTTAACACTGAGATCAATAGTGAGGACAAAAAGGCTCCCCAGGCAGAAGCTCTCGCCACACAGGAACAGGCTGAGAGGGCAAACAAAGCTGCCATCAAGAAGAAACTCCGCAAATATCAAACACCCGTCAAAGTAAGTCGTAACCGGGTCCTCGTTCCCGTCGAAGTTTCTATGGGAAATCGAACTGTAAAACTTTCCCTGCTGCTCGACACCGGGGCAACCACTACTGTCCTTCATCGCGAAGCTATTAAAGAGCTCGACTTACCCAGTGGCAAAAGGTACAAGGCCAGGGTCGCCGGCGGCAGTATTGTTATGTCAGAGAAAATCAAGTTCAGGCAGATCACTATCGGCCCTTTTCAAAGAAAAAAGACGACCGCCATGGTCATCAACCTGAAAGGTAAAGAGCTCCCCTTTGACGGCATGCTCGGCATGGATTTTTTAAAAAGACATCCTTATCAGATCGACTTTGAAAATGAATTCATCAACTGGGAACCTCTCGACTGAGACCTTCACAGACATTTCAACTCTTAGCAAAAACAACATATGAACCTGATTCTGCTGCATCAAAAAGATTTTATCGACACCAACCGCGTCAGACTGCATGGCCGACGTTTTGAACACGCCCGCAAAATCCTGAACGTAACAATTGGCAAAGTTTTACAGGTTGGCCTTATCGGTGGCAAGACTGGCTCGGGGACTGTTACGTCTATCGACGCGACAACTCTCGAGGTGGAAATCACTTTGGATAAATCTCCTCCCGCACCGATATCTATAACCGTTATCCTGGCCATGCCACGTCCCAAAGTTTTCAAACGCGTTCTACAAGGGCTCACCGCCTTTGGCGTGAAAGAGATCATCCTGCTCAATAGCTGGCGCGTCGACAAAAGCTACTGGCAAAGCCCTTCTCTGGAGCCTGAAGCATTGCGAGAGCAACTCATTCTCGGCCTGGAGCAGGCGCGCGACACGATCCTTCCGAACATTCAACTGCAACAGCGCTTCAAACCATTTGTCGAAGACGATCTGCCAGAGCTTGCCGTTGACAGCTGTGCTCTGGTTGCCCACCCGGGATCATCACAGCCCTGTCCTGCAAACGTAGAAGATAAAATCACTCTCGCGATCGGCCCCGAAGGTGGTTTTACGCCCTACGAAGTAGACCTGCTTGTCAACGCAGGATTGAACCAGGTCCACCTCGGCGCCAGACCACTGCGCGTTGAAACCGCTGTCCCTGCTTTGATCGGCCGATTATTACCCTCCAACGTGTAGCAACTACCGAACGAACTCACTTTACCGAACCCAACACAAAACAGATTAAAATAACGCCCAATATTAGATTAAAATAATTTTCATCTCACAAAAAAAGTGGATTAAAATTAGACACTTACATACGCAACCGCTTGTTATCATTTATTTTTTTTAATTTTAATCCTCCAATTAAATAAGTTTAAATTATAGAATTCTAACTGGACTCACTCGCCAAGAATGAGGAAAATAGAACAATCTGAAAAAACGCTCCAAGCGATCCTCAATATCTTTGGGAGGCAGCCATGTTCCAGAAAATCAGAACTTCAGTCATCAAGAGCACCCGCCCGGTCTATCTGGCGGCACTCTCCTCTTCGCTTTTTTTCGCCGCTGGTGCGCAGAAGATTGATGCACACACAGACCTTTTCGCAAGACACGCCACCTACACCGGTCTTTTCTTTCTCTGCATGTGGATCGCCTGCCGTCTCTTTGCGGCAAGTTTGAACCGCAGGCTGGAACTTGAAGGCGTCTGCTCAGAAAATGCGGGTGACATGATTTACACCTTTGTCATCTACCTCGAGTTGATCAAGCACGTCGTCGGCATCAGCTTCACACTCGGCTGGATTGCAGGAGTGATGTTCTGCTGGGATTACCTCGGTCACAAGATGGTTCTGATCCCTGCCGCAAGCAGCTTGGCAGTATCGTTAGTCGCGTTCCTTGTGACTTACGGCATCTCCTCTTTCGTTGACAACCTGCACTGGCCGGGTAGCGAAGAAGAATAACCACTTTAAACTGTAAAAAAAGAAAGGGCCGGCAATTTTGCCGGCCCTTTCTTTTTTTACAGTTTTTAGCCCTACCGCTTTTTCCACTATGGGCTCAAGGGGTAAATCGCGCAAAGATCCGGGATCTCAAGAGGATCCAGATTGACTCCATCCCGATGCACACGCGCCACATCGCCACAAAGCTCTGCATCAAAGTCTGTTTCTATCAGGCGTCCTCCGACACATTCAATCTGCACAGCACACTCGAGCAAGCGGGGTGCAGTCGCGGCTATCCCCGAAAGACATGAATAGGTCAGTTCTTCCTCAGCATGCAGACAGAACTTGCCTTTGTCCATAATTCTCCTAATCGTCTCAAGGTCGCTTTCATGTGGTACATTCAGGATAAAGTCACCGCCCGGCCAATAACGCGAAGCAGAATCGACGCGACCGCACCAGGCGGTGCGAAGACGAGGCGAGGAACCACCAACCAATGCAATCCAGGAAGTTACCAACACCAGAGGCTTATCGTCAGGACCATACCAGCTGATCAACCCGGCAGGACGCCATGCAACCGGAGCTTTTGTTCCAAAAGACGGTTCATTCATAATCAACACCCTTACTACGTATGAAAAGTGTCTTTATTATACGACATTTCCCCTCACGACAAAAGGCTAACGACAACTAAGTTCTTGACAAGTAAAATAAACTTTAATAAGAATTCTACCAACAAAGTTTTAAGGAGATTACTAATATGCGCTTATCAACCAAAAGCCGCTACGGCCTGCGAGCTCTTTTTGACATGGCTTACCATGCCGGCACCTTGCCTGCGCAAATCAAGGACATTAGCCGTCGTCAGAATATCTCTCCACGCTATCTGGAACAGATCTTTCAGGATCTCAAGCGTGGCGGGTTACTGAACAGCCGCCGGGGGCCTCAGGGTGGATATTTCTTGTCACGAAAACCCCATGAAATCACTGTCCACCAGATCATAATGGCTGCTGA
Source organism: Desulfuromonadales bacterium (assembly GCA_012974435.1). Lineage (GTDB taxonomy): Bacteria > Desulfobacterota > Desulfuromonadia > Desulfuromonadales > BM103 > M0040. The sequence continues at coordinate 3,720 of JAAXQF010000260.1, forward strand.
AGGTGAGATGGCCCTGGTCGACTGCATCAAATCGGGAAAAGGCTGCAAGAAAGAATGTGATATGGAAGCCGAATGCGTGACCCAGAATGTCTGGAGAGAAGCAAGCAAACGTCTCAATGACTACCTGGAGTCCGTCACACTGAAAGATCTATGTGACGATGCACAGAAGAAGGGCGTAGAAAAAGAGCTCGATCATCGCTTCATGTATTTCATTTAAGCGATTAGCAACGACGGTAGCCAAAGGGTGAAAAGCTCTTTGACACGAGCAAGCCTGCTTGCCACTATGACCTCTGGCAAGGCCGACATAACATTTACATTCACGGATAAGGACTCCGGCTCACCAGACGGTGTCCTTAATTATCTCATGACTATTGATAACAAATTTGAAAAGCTGAAAGACATTCTCACCGAACTGGGTTCGGCCGTGATTGCTTTTTCAGGAGGGGTCGACTCAACTTTCCTACTTCAGACGGCTCGCGACGTTCTCGGCGCCGAACGTGTCATTGCACTGACAGCAACCTCGCCGACCTACCCAAGCCACGAGTTTAACGAAAGCGTAAAGTTGGCTAAGTATCTCGGGATCCAGCAGGTGGTTGTCGACAGCAACGAGCTGTTGATTCCAGGCTTTGCCGACAACCCGCCCCGCCGCTGCTACCACTGCAAGAAAGAGCTCTTTGAAATCTGCATGCTCAAAGCGAAAGAGCTCGGTTATGCAGAAGTCCTCGACGGCTCTAACCTGGATGACCTCGATGATTACCGACCAGGCCGGGAAGCGGCCAAAGAGCTGAAAGTTCGTTCTCCTTTGCTCGAAGCGAAACTGAGCAAAGAAGACATCCGTGCCTTGAGCCGCCGTAGCGGCCTACCGACAGCGGAGAAACAAGCCTTCGCATGCCTTGCCTCACGCTTCCCCTATGGCACCCGCATTACCGCAGAACGCCTGCAGCAGATTGATCTCTGCGAAACATTTATGCGGGAAAATAATTTTCATACTTTTCGGGTTCGCTATCACGATGAAACAGCCCGCATAGAAGTTGCCCTTGACGAGCTATCGCGAATCATTGATGATCAAATGCGTGAGAAAATCCTGACCGTTTTCAAAGGCGCCGGATTTACCTACGTAGCCCTTGACCTTCAAGGCTACCGCACCGGCAGCATGAACGAAGGTGACGCCCTGAAAGAAGTCTGAACCGTATAGCTCAGGAGAAACCATGCCACACACCAGAGCCCTGCTATCAATCTGTTTCTGTGCCGGCCTGCTTGCTGGACTTTGCAGTAGCCTGGTTGCCTGGCAATCCGGGCAGATGGGACTTCCTGCCATGGCTGGAGTTCGTATAAATCCATCTCTTAGCCCGGACTGGATCTACTCACGCATGATCTGGGGCGGCCTCTGGGGGCTAGTTTATTTTCTGGTGATCGGTCCTCTCAAATCCCGCCGACACTGGGCCCGCAAGGGCTTGTGGATCAGCATTCTGCCGACTGCGTTTCAACTCCTTTTTGTCTATCCCTACATGACCAGCTACGGCTGGTTCGGTCTTGAACTTGGTCAACTGACCCCACTCTTCATATTTGCCTATAACCTGGTCTGGGGCCTCTGTACCGGAGTCTTCTGTCGACTCTTCTGGGGGCGCGGTTAGCCTTGCGCTTCCTTTCTCTTCTTCTTTGCCTGAGCTTCATTCTGCCCCTGTCAGCCTGTGCGGAAGAGTCGGGGTCTGTCCTGCAAGGCACAGTCACCTGGATTTACGACGGTGACACCCTCAAGGTCGACCCGCACGGAAAAGTCCGTCTGATCGGTATCGACACACCGGAAAGAGAAAATTCTAAGCGTGACAGTTATCTCATCAAAAAAGGAATTTCAGCAGCCAGACAAAGAGAGATCTATCAACAAGCTAAAACGTTCAACATCGAACAGGTTAAAGGTCAACAGGTGACCCTGACCCTCGACGACCCTGAACGTGATCGTTACGGCCGGCTACTCGCCTATCTCCACCTCCCTGACGGTCGAATGCTTAATCGCGTGTTACTCGAGCATGGTCTGGCGGTTGTTTACAGAAGATTTTCTTTCTGCATGAAAGAGGATTTTTTAACTGCCGAAGCAGAAGCGATGAAGAATAAACGAGGGCTTTGGGAATAAACTTAGACAAGCTGGAGGCTGGAGTATTTTCACGAAGGAGAAGCTATGGTCAAGCGCTGTTCCTGGTGCGGCAGCGACCCGTTATATGTCGCCTATCACGATAAAGATTGGGGCGTTCCTGTCTATGATGATCAACAGCTCTTCGAGATGCTGATTCTCGAAGGAGCGCAAGCCGGTCTCAGTTGGTTGACCATTTTGAAAAAACGTGAGAATTATCGCGAGGCTTTTCATGGTTTCGACGCATCGATAATTGCGGGCTACGACCAGAAAGAGATTGACCGTCTGATGCAGGACGCCGGTATCGTGCGCAATCGGCTCAAGATAGAATCGACAGTCAAAAATGCCCGTGGATTTTTACTGCTTCAAGAAGAGTTCGATTCCTTCGCAGACTATCTCTGGCGATATGTTGATGGCCAACCAATCCTCAACGCCTGGCAAGACCTCTCCGCAATTCCGGCCAATACACAAATTTCCGATCAATTAAGTAAAGACCTTAAAAAGCGCGGTTTCAACTTTGTAGGCTCAACCATCTGCTATGCGTTCATGCAGTCCATCGGCATGGTCAATGACCACACCACCGAATGCTTCCGGTATCAAGAGATCAATCAGTTGACGACAAAAAGAGGATCATCATGATTGCTGTTATTTTTGAAGTTCAAATCAAAGAAGGCAAGCAGGAGGAATATCTGCAGATCGCGGCTAAATTGAGAGAGCATCTGGTTCATGTTGATGGATTTATTTCCATCGAACGCTTTTCCAGTTTATCTGAAGAGGGCAAGCTTTGTTCTCTGTCTTTCTGGGAGGATGAAGCTTCAGTCAAACAGTGGCGGGAGTTTGACATGCATCGCTTGGCACAAGAGAAAGGCAAGTCGGAAATTTTTGCTGATTTCAGGATTCGTGTGGCGGAGGTTGTGCGGGACTATGAAATGAAGAGTCGTAAAAAAGCATAAAAATCATATAGGCCAGGCTAACAAACTTTTCCCCAAATAACTGGTTTTTGGTTATTCGTTTTTGCTTGTCCTACTCATCCTCCCCAAACAACCCCATCTGGTCAAAGCGATGTTTCTCAACCTTAAACGGTAAGGGAAAGTAACGAGGACACTCGAGCAAAAGGTTGGCCGCCGGCTGTTTGCAGTTACGCAAACACTTAAGACAGAGAGGATTCACTGCTTTTTCGTTAGGAGAAGGTTTCATAGTTCTGTCCAATCAAGGTCACGCATTCACCATATCAGGACAAAGACTCGCTGGTAAAGAGATCATTTAGTTTCCTGATGACTGTTCAAGCACTTCAGAAACAACTGCCTCGATACGCTCCATAACCGTATTCTCTGGCTCCAGGTCGAGCTCAATACGCCTTTCAGGCAGCGTATGACGATAAAGAGGATCGTAGTAATTCACCATCAACTCACTGACCAACTTCGTCCAGTTTCCTTCTTCCAGGAGCTGAAGGTAATGATTCATCGTTTCTTTGCCCAATTTGTCCTTTAGGGCCTTGATCGGCTGGACGAACTCTTTTTTGAGTTTATCAACGGCAGGATAGTCAGCAAGGATGTTTCTTACTCTTGCTTCAAGAGAAGCATTCAACCAGATCGATGTCTCAACTTGCAGAGCCTTGTACACTCTGGGTGGTAACGCCACCCTTCCGATATGACGGCTTTCTCCTTCTGCCAGAACGTAGCTATCACGAGGGATTTTTCGCAGCTCATCCCACAGCAGGGATTCAAACATCTTCTGGCCCGGTTGCGGTGGCAAGCCAAGGTTGCCGAAAGCGCTGCCACGGTGATTGGCCAAGCCTTCCAGATCAACCACGGGATAACCCTTCTCCGCCAACCGCTGCAGGTATTCGGTTTTACCAACCCCTGTCAGGCCGCGAAAAACCAGTAATCGCCCCCACTCGCCATCCTCGAAGAAATCCAGGACCATGCGACGAAAGCCCTTATGCCCACCTGACAACTGGCGGGCAGGAACACCGGCGAGTTCAAGGAACTGTGTCAGGGCCAGACTGCGCATGCCACCACGCCAGCAGAAGACAACGACCGGTTGTGATGTCCCAGCCTGCAGAGCGGCCACCTGCTCAACCATGGCCGGGATCTTGGGCGCAACGATTTGTACACCACGCCGTCGGGCCTGCTGCTTGCCCACCTGCTTGTACAGGGTGCCGACTTCTTCACGTTCAGTATTATCAAGAATCGGCACATTGATCGCACCGGGAATGGTCGCCTCGGCAAATTCGTCGGGGCTGCGGGCATCAACCAGCAAGGCGCCTTTATTGCGCAGGGTCAGGGCTTGTTCAAGGGATATGGATATAGACATAGGATTCGCTCTCAGTTGAGTGGTTATACTCCAAAAGAGAACAACCGGCAAGCACTGTGCAAAATCGAGAAGAAAAGGTTGACAACCCGGAATGCTTCCGGTAGTTTGGCGCCTCCGTTGCGGGGTGGAGCAGTCAGGTAGCTCGTCGGGCTCATAACCCGAAGGTCGCAGGTTCAAATCCTGCCCCCGCTACCAAAAGAAATCAGGGACTTGCATTAATATGCAGGTCCCTTTTCTGTTTCCCTTTTCCCTTGTGCGTTCCCAACCTGACAAAGCGGTTGTATTAAGGGGACCATTTATTAGAGCAATACAGTAATACTGAAAAACCTTCAACCGCAGGTCTCAACAACTGCTGCTCATCAGGGGATGTTGTACGATAGGACAATCAGGTCAAAGTCTTTGCCAAACAGAGTTGATTTGAACAACCTTGGCTGGTCATAGAGACTATGTTAACATCTGCCTCCGGTCAGCAGGGTCACACGCTTACGAGGAAGCGCCCAGCCGGTTCAGCGGCCTTATGCTCAATGGACACAAGGACTATATTTCAGTTGAAAAAAACACACTTTCAAATTTTGTTCGTTCTGGCCATAACAGCAATTGTGGCCGTTTCATTTCCTTATGCTAAAAAAGCCCTTGAGATCCGCAGTGAAACGCGGAAATGGAATGAGAAGTGGGCTGATCGGGCCGCTGTTCCTTCGGCTGAAAAATCCCCTTCTCTTGCCCAGGCGAGTAAAGTTCCGGAGAGCATTGAGCAGGACCTGTTGTTGAGCTTGGCTGAGTCCCCCTGGGTCATTGATTCGCACCTAGTCATTGGCAAAGAAGCCACTCTAAGTATCGAAGCTGGAGTTCAGGTTTTCATTGCCCCAAAAGCTGACATCCAGGTTTACGGGCGTATCTTGGCTGCAGGGACGTCGGAAAGCCCCATTCTGTTAGGCGCCTATTCAGATAATCAGGCAGATTCATGGGCAGGCCTGTTTTTCAGGAGTGATGTGCCTTCTGAATTTCAGCATGTCAACTTTGAAAACAGCAGCTATGCTGCACGCCTGGTTTTCGCAACAGCAAGCTGGGAACACTGTACATTTAAGAATGTGCGCGAAATCTGTTCCGGCTATAAATCAAGCCTCACGTTTGACAAGTGCCTCTTCGACTACCGCGCATTTTCAGGTGGCGGGAACATCAATGTCATGAAATTCTACCAGGGCGATCTGCAAGTTGAGAACTCTGAGTTTTTCACTCCAGATTCTGACTACAAGGTCGATGGCATTGATGCTGACTACGTGAAGCATGCCGTCATTCGTGGCAATCGCTTCTTCGGCGGAAAGTGCCAGAATTCAGATGCCATCGATATAGGCCATGGCAGTCGCAATATTATCATCGAGGACAACCTGATCGTCGGTTTTGTTGACAAGGGTGTGTCAGTAGGAGAAAAAGCCGAAGCCCTGGTTAACAACAACGTGATTGCTAACTGCGCAATCGGCGTCGGGGTGAAGGATAGCGCCCGGGTGACAATAACAAAAACAACCTTCTACAAGAATGACTATGCGGTCAAAAGCTATGAGAAGGTTGCCGGCAAAGGTGGCGGCTACGCTAAACTGGACAATTCTTTGATTGCACTCAGTCAAAACGCTCCTATTGAAGTCGACGCCCTCTCCTCTATAGAAGTTTCAAACACCCTTTGTGACAGTCAGCGACTCCCGGGCAAGAACAACAGTCAGGGCACCGCGGCATTTAAAGATATCGCACAGTATGATTTTAACGTCACAAGTATTCTCATGAAAGCCGGGGACCAGGCATCATCACCGGATGCTTATGGTGCGAAACTGTAGGGCCTTACACAGATAACAGTCGTTGCTGCAGGGATGAATTACAACAGAGATTGTTTAGGGGAAAACATGAGTAATAAAATCTGGGCAGCGTTGAAAGAAGGAACCGCCCCAAAAGGGCTACGTTGTCTTAACACTCACCGTGTCGTCATCCACCCTGATTATCCTGAATTGCTCAAGGCCATCGACCTTGACAGCATTCAGGGTGTGCTCCGCAGCAAGTTGGGCGAAGCGATCAGTATGGACAGGAAACAAGAGAAGAATGTTGTTAAGCGCATCGAGATTACTTACGAAGGGGAAACCCGGGTTTTCTACCTGAAGCTGTACTGGAATCACCTCTTTGAAAAGATCTGGGCCCGTGCTTTTCGAGGCTCCCTCGTTGGCCGGTCCATGGTGCGTGCGGAATACGATAATCTGGAGAGGCTCGCCAAGTGTGGTTTGCGTATTCCGCAACTGGTTGCCTACGGTGACCATCGGTTCGCCGGGGGGATCATCCATGCATTTATTATAACCGAAGAGATTCCCAAAGCCATGGGCGTCGATTACCTCGTCCATGAATGGTTCGGCCAGCAAGCCGAAGAGGATCGCAAATATAAGACTGACGAGCTCGTTCACGAAGTCGCCAGAGTTGTCAAACAGATGCATGATCATGGTTTTGAACACCACGACCTGTTTCTTCGTAACATGATGGTCTCAGAGCAGAATATGTCGAAGCTCTACGTGATGGATGCCCCTCGCGGTTATTTCTGGCCACAGATCATCATGCGCAAGCGTCGGGCGTTTGACTTGGCCACTCTCGATTCTGCTGCGACACAATCCTTTTCACGCAACCAGCGTATGCGCTTTATGCACCTTTATCTAGGCTGCAACCGCCTGACAGAGGAAGACAAGCAGCTCGTCCGCAAAGTGTTAACCATTAGCGAACCGATGCGCGAACGTCAGCTTAAGCGACTGGAACGCAGCATCGCTGTCGACGAAAACGGCAAACCTGAGCCCTCATAACAGTCTGGAGTTGAATCCTGAAGAGTGTAACAACAAGGGCCTTGCATGAAGATGCAAGGCCCTTTTATTGTTTAACAATTCTGCTTCTAAAAAGATCAGACGACACCTGGCTCCAAGCCTGTCGCATTACCCGAGCCTCCAAGTAACGCGCTGACCAGACCCGACTCCTGCTGCTCCAGCACTCTGCCGATATCCGTCTGTGTCAGGATACCTGTCATGCCACCAAGTTCATCAGTCACCAGTAAGCGTCGAATCGATTTCTTCAGCATCAAGCCAATGGTTTCATGTGGGGCTGACGTTAATGGAGTTGAAACAATGGTATGACTCATCACCGCGCTAACAGACACCGCTAACAAGTCCACACCCTCAGCGATACAGCGAACAACATCGCGTTCGGTGAATATACCCACAGGTTGACCGTTCTGAACGACGACAATGCAACTGACCGAACGCCGTGCCATCAAGGAGAGCGCGTAGCGAGCCGGGACATCGGGAGCAACATGCAGGACCTGGTCAGTCATCAGTTGAGAGACGTCCCGGACACCGGAAAAGACTTTTTCTTTCAGGGAACGAACCATATCAGTCTGGGTAAAGATACCAACCATCTCTAAGCGACTATCAAGGACGACCAGATGGCGGATACCATGCTGACAAAAGAGCTGGTGAGCCTGGACAACTGACATATCTTCAGAAACAGTCATAACCGGCTTGTTCATGACCTCCTTGACCAGCAGGTCAGGTTGACCAAGCAGCCAATTAGCGGCAAAAACAATATCACGCTCGGTAAGGATGCCAATCGGTTCGTTGTGAGACAGAACGATTATGCAACTGATGCATCTATCGCACATAATCTGCAAGGCTTCCTGAACAGTCGCCTCAGATTCTATGGCAACCACTGACCGTGTTGCTAATTGTCCAATTGTTTTATCCATCCGCACTCTTCAGCCCCCTCTGCGACGAACCTGATCACGTCATTAACCGTTAACGAGCAGGTTATTTGACTGAAATAGTGAGAGAAAATCGTCTATATAACACTATTCTACTATTGTGCAAAAACAGTTCCACTTGTACAAAAAAGGCATACATTAGACCGATTATTATGAATTTTTTTTCATCCTAAAGACAAAAACCCCGTAACGATGTTCGTTACAGGCTGACAAAAAGAAGCTTTTCCTTTGTCTGGATTAAGGGCTCAGGCCAGCAACTCCTGATAAACCTGCCGATATATTTCCATGTCCTGTTCTGAGAAACAGGTCATAAACACGCGCGGAGCAGCCTCCTCCGTTTCAACAAAATCGAGGATAACCCGCAAGGCAATGCGACTGGCCTGCTCTATCGGAAAACGGTAAACACCGGTGCTGATGGAAGGAAACGCAATACTGCGAAGATTGTGATCAACGGCCAGTTGCAAGCTGTTGCGATAGCAGCTGGCGAGGAGATTGTTTTCGTTACAGTCGCCACCTTGCCAGACAGGCCCCACGGTATGAATCACGTAACGGGCAGGAAGATTGTAGCCCTTGGTGATCCTGGCTTCTCCCGTGGGGCAGCCATCCAGTTCACGGCAGGCTTCCAGCAGTTCAGGACCAGCGGCCCGATGAATGGCTCCGTCCACGCCACCGCCGCCGAGAAGCTTCTCATTGGCAGCATTGACAATCGCCCCAACTTCAAGCCGCGTGATGTCACCCTGAATGATTTCTACCTGTTCCAGGTTCATTAAACCTCGCACTGTGCGTAATTAAACTGCGCCGCTATTCTGGTATCAATATTAGCGGCAATCGTCGCGTATTCAAGTCATCACAAAACGAAACACGATTAAGACAGAATTCATCTGCCCTGACGAAGAATTGATGATTGCACGGGGAGAAAAAACGACTAGAATGTTCTTATAGAGCATGCAACGCTAACCAGGGGAGGCGACGATGAGATACCGCATGAACAATGATGATGACAACGTCAACCACCTTATTGGACAGTGCCTGCGCAGTAAAGCGGATGCAAAATGGATTTATGACATCCTGATTTCCAGAAAACACACGAAGATCGACCTGATCACCGGCAGCGTACACCTGACTCCGGAAGAGCACACCGAATTCGTGGTACGCTTCAGTTCCGAAGTTGAGCCAACGATCTGGGAATCGTCCTTCCGGAAACATTAACAGTTAAGTTTTCGGCGAGGAAACAACTTGCCCACCAGCCTTCGCTGGTCATATTCCTTTGCCTGCAGCAACATGCATGCGGGCACCTTTAATGACGGGTTTTCTCATGACTAGAACTTGGAAGTGCGACCTCTGTGGCTACGTCCACAATGGTTCAGAAGCGCCTCAATCCTGCCCTGTTTGCGGGGCGGACATCAGTCATTTTTCTGCGTTTGAGATTCAAACCTCCGCGCCGCAGGAAACTGTAACCGAAGATTGGCAATGCAGCATTTGCGATCACATTGAACATGGCTCGTCGCCACCGAACTTTTGTCCGATCTGTGGGGCTGCTGCCGCTCTTTTTCATCCTTACGTTGCGCCAGAAACTTCTGCCAACCACGCCAACATCAACAAACTGGTCATCCTGGGTGCCGGTATTGCTGGGATGACCGCTGCGGAAGAAGCGCGCCGTCAGGTGAGCACTGTCGAGATCACTCTCGTTTCCAGAGAGATGAGCCTGCCCTATTACCGGCTCAACCTGACCCGCTTCCTGGCGGGAGAAGTCGAGGAAGACGATCTGCTCATACAACGCCAGGAATGGTTTGATGTGCAAAAGATTGCCTACCTGTCCGGCGAAGCACAATCCATAGATCGTGATGCCCGCAAAGTCACGCTGCGCGATGGCAAACAACTGGATTATGACCGGTTGATCATGGCCAATGGCGCTCACCCCTTCATTCCTCCCATTCCCGGTGCTAACCGTGATGGTGTCATGGTGCTGCGGACTCTGGAACACGCCCGCAAGATGATCAGCAGTCTTAGTCCAGGATGTCGTGCGGTCGTCATCGGTGGGGGCCTGCTCGGTCTAGAAACCGCCTGGGCCTTGCAGCGACGCGGTGCAGAAGTTTCAGTTCTGGAGGGTTTTGACTGGCTGCTGCCGCGGCAACTTCCTCCTGCCGCAGCAGCCTTACTTTTCACCCACCTCGAAAAGCAGCAGATGACGATCAAATGTGGTGTTCAGGTTCAGGAATTCACTGGTGACGAAACCGTACGCGGTGTGCTGCTCGAAGATGGCACTGAAATTCCAGCTGATCTGGTGATTCTCGCCACCGGCGTTCGGCCCAACAGCCACCTGGCCCGCCAGTGCGGCCTCAAGGTCAAACAGGGAGTCGTCGTCAATGATCAGCTCTTTACCTCGGATGAACATATCCTCGCCGCCGGTGACGTCTGCGAACATCAGGGCAAGGTTTACGGTATCTGGCCCGCCAGTTACGCCCAGGGCCTGGTCGCCGGGGCCAATGCGGTTGGAGCTTCAGGTGAGTTCCCCGGGCTACCTATGACCAATCGCATCAAGGTTCTGGATGTCGATCTTTTCAGTATTGGCCAGATCCAGGCAATTGACGCCAGCACACGCCTTTTGGAAGTCGAAGAATACGGAAGCTACCGCGGTCTGGCGTGCCACGATGGCCAGGTAGTCGGAGCCGTCCTCTATGGCGACATGCAGTTGACAAGGCTGTTACAGAGTGCTGTTGAACAGGGCCGTCGCGTTCAGGAGGTTGCGGATCTCTGGGAACATTTTCCAGGCTTGCAACAGATGGCAGGTTAAGCAAAGAAACAATGGCCACCCGGAGATTCCGGGTGGCCATGTTAATCGTTTCGTATGTAGTGCAATTACCGTTTGATAAACGGGCTTGGGTTGCAAAGGTCTTCGGCCTGGTTGGCTGAAGCATTGCAGTTGTGGCAGAGATAGCCAGGAGCATCCATGCGTGCCGCGATTTCTTCACGCGAACCGGCCTTTTTCAATTCACAGATATGCAGATGATGTCCCGAGGGATGCGTACATTCAGGTTTTGACAGTTCAGACATAAAACTTCCATGGGTAAACGCCGTTACGTGACGTTAGTATACCACCTCCGCGGAGAGCTGTCGCAGCAGATCAGTCTTCCGTCAGTAAAATCGCCTCGGCAACATCCCGTAGCGACTTTCTCTTATCCATCGCCAGCTTCTGCAAGCGCCTGAAAGCCTGTGGCTCATCCATGCCCCGCTTCATCAAAACACCTTTGGCGCGATCAATCACCTTACGGGATTCAAGGGTCTCCTTTAACTGGGACACCTCATCACGCAGGCTGGACAGTTCGACAAACTGGTGGATCGCCAGGTCCACAGCGGCGAACAGCTGTTCGGCACGCACCGGCTTGACGACATAATTCATGACTCCGGCCAGGCGTGCCCGTTCAATCGTCTCAGACTCAGTATTTGCTGTGACCAACACGATCGGCAAGGGCTTGATCTTGCCTATTTTTTCGGCAGCAGTGACACCATCCATAACAGGCATACCGACATCCATGACCACCAGAAGAATCTCCTGGTGAGCTGCTATTTCAACAGCCTGGACACCATTCTCAGCCTCCAGAATCTCATCAAACCCGTACCCGGCAACGATCTCAGCAACCTGACGTCGCAACAGGGGTTCATCATCTACAACTAAAGCACGCCTCATAGCATTTAACTCCCGACAACCTGAAAGAATTGATATGGAGACTAATGCATCAGAGATGCCAAGAACCATAGCTGTCTTCTGCCAGCATAAAAGCAGACCTGGAACTACCCGTCTTCATTCTTCTAAAAAGAGAATTGACGTCATCCAGAGCAGCGTTCAAGGGACTGTTTTATCCATGTCTTAATTGCCCTATAAAAAGTGGCGGTTTACCGTTACAAAGAAACTTTAAACCTGTGAACGGCCCGCCGCATATTGTACCCTGTAGATTCTGTGTTTTAATTAGTTGAGCTAATACACCTTAACCGGACAAGGCAAGCCTCCCGATGCTTTCACGCAAACATCTCGCATACTCTTTTTTGACCGTTGCAGCTATCATTATAGCTGTGTTTCTGGCCTTGCCATTTTTCATCAATTCCGACTCGCTGAGGGCCAAATTTAATGCAGCCATTCAAGAGCAGACAGACGGACAGGTCCATTACCAGCAGGCGGAATTTGCTATTCTGCCCCGTCTGTCAATAACCCTGTCCCAAGTCGAAATTGCTTTTGCTGATCAGATGCAAGGAAGTGTTGCCTCCGTTCTGGTCTGTCCAGAGTTCTGGCCCTTACTGAAGGGGCAAGTGCGCCCTGGTCGAATTGTTCTGGACACCCCGGATATTAACCTGAACCTGCCGGCGGCGGAGGCAAAGAACCAAACGCAAGCGTCGCCCCTGTCTCTTGCAGAACTGCAAAGTCATTTGGATCAAGTGTTGCAGCCATTGGTCTCGGCCGCTCCGGGACTGACCCTGCTCATAAAGAATGGGTCTCTGGCCCTCAGTAAAGACAACAAACCGCTCAGTTCAGTCAAAGACCTGACACTGAAGCTGAACCTGGACATAGCGAAGTCAGACTCTGAACAAATCACCATGGAAAGTTCTATCTCTGCTCTCACGCTCCATCAAAACGGCCAGGAGATCATTTTTGAAGGTTTAGTTTTGAACGGCAAAGGTCGCAGGGTTCAGGACAAACTCTCGTTTTCCCTGGACGCACTGACACTGAGCAAACCGGCACTTCAAATCAATGGCGCACTGGTTGTCAGTTCGGCATCTCCGGCATTTTCACTTGATCTGCAAGGGACTGACATCGACGTTGATGCGACCCGTGAGGCAGCGCTGGCCCTGGCTGGCGACACGACGCCCGTGAAAGAGATCTTTGATTATCTGCGAGGCGGCAAGGTTCCGCAAATCAGCTTTCACTCGCAGGGAGAATCAGCCTCTGAATTGGGAGACCTGAAAAATATTGTTATAAAGGGCCAGTTGCAAACAGGAGCTGTCTCGATCCCGGAAATCAAACTGGACCTGACAGAAGTTAACGGTGAGGTGGTCGTCAGTGAGGGCGTACTGCAAGGCAGCAAAATGTCTACTCGCCTTGAAGGCTCCTCCGGACACGATGGTACTCTGAAGGTTGCCCTTGCTGAAGACAACGACCTGTTTCAGCTGGAACTCATGCTCAGCGCAGACCTTCCCCAGGCGCAACATATTCTCAAAATTATCGTTGAAAAATCGGAATTTGCCCAACTCGTGGACAAGGTCACCAACCTGAAGGGTACCGCAACCGGGAAACTGATTCTCGGCGACAGCTTGACCGATATCAATGCCAGGGTTGATATGTCAGATTTGAATCTGACTGCTGATTATCAGGGTCTGCCATTCCCGGTCGGCATTACCAACGGTCATCTTTCCTTTGCGAAAAAGCAGATCGAACTCAAAGACATAAATGGTACCTTTGGCGGCTCGGTTTTCACAGGACTCGCATGCAACATCAACTGGACAGAGGGTCTTCACATTGACCTCAGTTCCGGGAAGTTCGGCCTTGTCCTGGATGAACTCTATCCATGGGTGGCCTCTTTCGACACGACAAAAGAGTCTCTAAAAGACATCAAACAGATAACCGGTCGTCTGGAACTGAGTACATTAAGTCTCAAGGGAGCAGTCGATACGACCGAAAATTGGCAGATGACTGGAACCGGAGCAATCAATGGACTTGGCATCGAAACGTCCCTGTTCCCGACCAAGATTAAACTGACTAAGGGCGACTTTACGCTTGATGCAGAAAAATTGGCCTTCCAGAATCTTAAAATGGACGGCCTTGATGCAAATCTTGTCCTGAGCGGAGTCCTCAAGGGCTTACCGCAGAACCTTAACCAGGTCGAGCTTTCCCTGGACGGCAAGATGGGCAAGGATTCTGTTGCCTGGTTAAAAGACACACTCGAGTTAGCAGGCGCACCAGAAACACCTGCACCGGAAACACCTGCACCGGAAACACCTGCAACAGAAACACCTGCAACAGAAACACCTGCAACAGAAACACCTGCGAAGACAGAGGCCTACACCCTCCGCACACCACTAATCTTTTCCGGGGCAAAAATCCTCTGGCAGCCAGACTCAACAACCTCATTCAAGGGCAATGTATCCATAGAGAAAGGTCCGAGTCTGACGCTTGATGTCGATTACCTCCCGGAACAGTTGCAGGTCAAACAGTTGATTGTCAAGGACCAGTACTCTGATGCCGAAATTGCCTTCATTCATGGTCAGGATGAGTTCAAGCTGGACTTCACTGGCACCCTTCACCACAAGACTCTGGATTCCTTGTTCATCGATCAGAAGTTTGGCAGTGGACAACTGAAGGGGGATTTTGAAGTCAGGACCGCGTTGTCGAAGCAAACTGTGCCTGAGGTAAAAGGCCATCTGGAAGGGGAGGGTTTGGTCATTCCTCTGCCATCTGGTGGCAAAGTTGGAATCGAAAAAATTGCGCTGGCTGCGGACGGTTCTCAGGTGAAGGCCGATGCGACGGCTCTCTCATGGAACGACTTTGTCTGGGATCCGGTTAAAGCGACAATTGGTTTCGACCGTGACAAGATCAATGTCAATATATCGGAAGCAGCACTCTGTGGAATTGACTCATCTGGTTTGCTGGCTATTGCCGGAGACGACATCTCTCTTGATTTTACTCTGGAGGGCAAAGGCCTGGATGTTGAAACCAGCTATTCCTGCCTGACCGAAGGGCGGGTCAAGATGACGGGAAGCTTGGACTTCTCCAGTAAGATCACATCTCAGGGGCAAGCGAAAGACCTGGTCAGCAATCTGCAAGGCCCCCTTGAGATGAAATTCACAAAGGGGTTGATCGAGCAGAGCAAGTTGATGGCCCGGACTCTGGAAGTGCTCAATGTTACCGAAATCATCAAAGGGAAGCTGCCCAACCTGAGCAGTGAAGGCTTTTCTTATTCGACCATCGACATACAGGGAGATTTTCAGGGTGCCAAGCTGATCATCAACAAAATCCAGATGGATGGAGACACACTGGATGTCATTGGACAAGGGGAGCTTGATTTCAGAGAAGAAACGATCAATGCTGAATTACTGGCCGCGCCGTTCAAAACGGTTGATACTGTAGTGAAGCATATTCCCGGGCTCAATTACCTGCTGGGGGGGAGCCTGGTGGCGATCCCTGTCAGTGTCAAGGGCAACCAGACCGATCCCAAGGTTCGAATCATGTCGGCGTCATCGGTTGGATCGAGCCTTCTGTCCCTGGGTGAACGTGTCATAAAATCACCACTCAAGTTGATTGAAACAGTGACCCCTAATAAGAGGGGAGCAGTAGAATAATAGTCTCTCCACATCATAGCGCTCCTTACCTAAACACTAGTCAGTCAGGAAGAAATAAAGTAAAGTCGGCCAGCGCAAATCGTTAACAATAATCAAAACACACTCGACTATATCAATCACAAGTTTGGCTTTACGGAGGAAAACCATGCAAAAGCTAACGTTACTATTTGTAACGGTCCTGCTCGTAAGTACCAGCATTGCGCTGGCTGTGCCGGCGGGGAAAACACTTGAATTCAGCAAAAGTCCCATGGGCGTTGTGACCTTTGACGGCACATTGCACAGGGAGGCGGGCCAAAAATGCAAGAGCTGCCACAACAAAGAAACGTTTCCTAAAATGAAGCAGGGAACAGTTGAGATTACTATGAATGATATTTACGCTGGCAAGTTTTGCGGGGTCTGTCATAACGGCGAGCGTGCCTTTGATGCTCAGAGTAATTGCACACGGTGTCATATGAAGCAGTAGAGCAATACCCCTTACGTGCAACGCATGACGTTAAATTGCTACAAATCTTTTATCTTTTCCAGGTGGTTTCTTATGCAAAGACTTTTTTTGACACTAGCGCTCTTCTGTTTCTGGTCGACATCCTCACAAGCCGTTGAACTTCGCCTGATGACCGGCCCGGAGACAGGAACTTACTACCAGATCGGGCAGGAGGCTTCGTCGGTCACTGACCGTTCAGGAGTACACTTACAGGTGCTCCCTTCGCAAGGGTCATGGGAGAATATCGTCGCACTGTTTAACAGCGACACCGAATTTGCCATCTTCCAGATCGATGCCTTTGCGAGGGCGGCAAAGAATCTTTATCTCAACACCGGGATCAACATAAACAAAGATATCCACGTAGTAATGCCTCTCTACAACGAAGAGGTTCATGTCATTAAAGCGAAAGAAAAAAATCTCGACTTTGCCAATCAGCAGAGTTTCGTGGTTGGCTGCGGCCCGGAAAACGGCGGGTCATGCCTGACGGCTGCAGTTATTGAAGACGTCTACAATAAACAGTTCAGCTACATCCATGAAGGTTTTGAAACCTCTCTTACCAAACTCAGAAACGGAACAATTGACCTGGTTATCATTACTGCGGGGAAGCCCTATCCGTTGCTGGTCGAACAGACCGGCCTTGACCTGGTGACGCTGCCCCGTTTTAACAAAGCCTCCGACTTCTATTCATGGACAAGTCTGGGCCCTGAAGACTACCCTTGGCTACAGAGGGACGTAGAGGTCTTTGCTGTCCGTTCAGTTCTGGCCACCATGATTCACGAGGAAGAGGGATTGGCAAATGATCTTGTCAGTTCGGTCCATTACTCCCTGCTCGGGAACAAGGACGAACTCAAAAAGACAGGCCACCCCAAGTGGAACGACGTGCAGTTTACCGGCTACATCAAGAACTTCAGCCATGCAGGAGCGCTACGATCACTCGGAGTCTGCAACGCCATCACAGACTTCGGTTATCGCTGCAGCGATATAGTTTCCGGGAAATAAGGACGCCTGAGGGATTCTTTCTATTTGCATCATTAGGGTCGTTAACGACGGGCCTTTGACATTAAGTTCATAAAATAAATACAATTCGCGGCCAACCTTTAAAGTCGAAACCCTCAAGCGTTAAAAGAACAAGCAAGGAAAACAAAATGAAACGAGTATCGTCGTGCATCTTCTGCATTCTTCTCTGTTTTGCAGCGACAGGCTTCGCCGACAATAGCGGCCGGAGAGCACAGCAGAACCTTTACGAACTGGAGCCTCTCTACACCAGGAACGCCCGTAATGCGCAGAGATTCACTGTCAACCTGACCTACGACGATTTCAGAAACGTGCGTATCGAGGAAGCGGAAGAGTTTGATGGCTACACCACAAAAATCGAGGGAATCCTCCCCTTCGGCACAGATAAACGCTGGGAAGTCCGACTTGAAATCCCTTTCTATACAGATGGGGACGCCTGGGGGATTAAAGCGCAACAAAAAATTGACATAGACGGCAACGGCGGTGTTTTTGACTTTGCCAACCTGGTCTTGCAAAGAGAGCTCAGCACCACCGAAAAGTGCGTGGTCAACACCTCCACCTACCTTGGGTACGGTCGTCGTACCGAGGCTTTGGAAACCAGCATAAATGACAAGTACAACCACCGCGGCCAGATGATTCGCTTCGGCGTCAACATGGATAATGCCCGCGTTAATCGTGATATTCGTCTGCAGGCGAGCCTGGATGGTCGATATTATTTCGATACGGATGATCTCAATCCGAGCAACAACGGCACGGAATTTTACTTCATGAATCTAAGTGGCGGGGCAGTCTACAATGCCGAGGGCTTCATCAAACCGGCCTTTGAAGTCCTCTACAGCACCGACTTTGGCGACCGTCAGATTTACCAGGCCGTTCCCCAGCTGATTATCCCCGTAAAAGATATTGCCGAAATTAAGGGGGGGTACGCCTTCGGTCACAGCGACGGGGAAGGCTCGACCCAGACTGCAACCGTTCGGGCGACATTCAGGTTCTGAGTTCCCTTCTGGGGACAAACGAATAAACAAGGCCCCGCAGCTTATGCTGCGGGGCCTTGTTGTTTGATTAAATACATCTCCTAAAACAACAAGTCAGAGCTTGTCAATCGTCAACAAGTGATGTAATTGCTCGGCAAGTCCCTTGCAAGCAAATTGTATCATTTTGTCCATGCATCACTCTGACCCTTGCTTTTTGAACAGGCCTTTCATTATATTGAAGTTGAATCCGCAATAACTCGTCAGGTGATCATTAACAAAAGAGTCCGGGGCTACTGGACTTAAGCCCTTTTGGAAACAAGCACATTGCATGAATTAAGTCTGACCCAGAACCTTATCGAAATCGCCGAGGAGCATGCCCGCCGCGAGAACGCTACCGTGATCACAAACGTGACCATCGAAATTGGCGCACTCTCCGGGGTTATGCCGGAAGCCGTGGAGTTTGCCTTCGAGGCCTGCACCAAGGACACTCTCGCTGAGGGGGCCACACTTGAAATTCGCCGCATCCCTGCCCTCGGTCGCTGCCAACAATGTAGCCAGCAGTGTGCAATGGAGAATCTGCTCGATGGCTGCTCCGCGTGCGGCAGCTATGCCCTCGACATCCTCAAAGGCCAGGAAATGTCTTTAATAGAAATGGAGATTGACTGAATATGTGTACCGATTGCGGCTGCGCCCCGCCACAGCCAGAGCATGATCATAAGCATGACCACGCTTCCCGCAAAATACGTGTTGAAGAGAACCTGCTGGCCAAAAACCAGCGTCTGGCAATGGGCAACCGTGCCAGCTTTGCCGCGCACCAGCTCTTTGTTCTCAACCTGGTCAGTTCACCCGGTTCTGGCAAGACCTCGATCCTTGAACGGACTCTGACCGACCTTAAAGGCAAAATCAGCTTTAGCGTTTTGGAAGGGGATCAGCAGACGGACAATGACGCCGAGCGCATTGCCGCTACCGGAGTACCGGTCAAGCAGGTCAATACCGGTGCCGGCTGCCATCTCGACGCTCACATGGTTGACCACGGAGTCGAAGACTTTGACCTGGCCGCAACCGACATCCTGATGATCGAGAACGTTGGCAACCTGGTCTGCCCAGCCTCTTTCGACCTCGGTGAAGATCACAAGGTTGCGGTGCTCTCGGTGACTGAAGGTGAAGACAAACCCCTCAAGTACCCGCAGATGTTTCAGGCTGCCGACCTCATGCTGATCAACAAGATCGACCTGCTGCCATACCTGCGTTTCGACGTCGAACAGTGCAAAGCCTTTGCCCGACAGGTTAATCCGCAAATCAAGATCATTGAACTCTCCTGCCACAGCGGTGAAGGTATGACCGAGTGGTATGACTGGTTGAAAGCCGGCGTTGCCGGCAAGCGGCGCGTGGCGAGTAGCGCGTAGCGCGTAGCGCGAAGGAACAACCTCGCAGCAAGCTAAGCAGTATCAAAGACCCGCAACCTTTGCTGTCAAAACAATCGGAAACAATATTTAGCCGCTATCATAATCTATGAAAATCTATTCGACTCAAGGTTTTGGTTCTAACCATAGACCTTGATAGACCTTCATCGCGGCCAAACAAAGGTTATAGCTGTAAAGTTAAATAATGCAGCAAGTTGCGAGGAGCAACGCCCAACTTTTTGATTAAAGTTTTTCTCGCCACCCGCCACGCGCTACGCGCCACGGGAGAGAGCGACAAAGGAGCGAACGACCATGTGCCTTGCTGTACCAATGCAGGTCAAAACAATCGAAAACGAAGTCGCTATGTGCGAAATCGACGGCGTACAGCGTCAAGCCAGCTTGATGATGCTTGATGACGTCAAGATCGGCGACTTCGTACTCATTCACGCCGGCTTTGCGATTGAAAAAATCGACGATGACGAAGCCCAACTGACTCTGAAGGCTCTGCGAGAAGCTCTCGACATGGGCCTGACCACCGAATGAAGCACCAGAACGAATACCGCGACCCCGAGCACGCCAAACTGCAGCTGGAGGCCATTCGCCAGACGATAGACGGCTACGATGGTAGCATGACCTTCATGGAAGTCTGCGGCACCCACACCATGGCGATCTACCAGCACGGCATCCGCTCCCTGCTGCCCGAGCAGGTGCGATTAATCTCCGGCCCCGGTTGCCCGGTCTGCGTCACCCCGGTCGGCTTCGTCGACCAGGCTGTCGCTCTGGCCCGAAGACCCAATACGATTATTGCCACCTTTGGTGACATGGTTCGCGTACCCGGTTCTTCCTCGAGCCTGCTGCACGAACAGGCCAGGGGAGCAAGCATCAAGATTGTCTACTCACCCCTTGATGCTGTCGCCCTTGCCGAGAAAAATCCCGGTAGTGACGTCGTCTTCCTCGGCGTCGGTTTTGAAACCACCACCCCAACCGTAGCTGGCGCCATACTGACCGCGGCCCAGAAGAAACTCGACAACTTCTTTGTCCTCTGTTCACACAAAACCATGCCCGGCCCCATGGCCGCACTCGCCGGCGACCCGGAGTTGCAGGTTGACGGCTATCTCTGTCCAGCGCATGTTTCAGCCATCATTGGTGCCAACGCCTACCAGCCTCTCGTTGACGCTTATCAGATCCCCTGTGTCGTGACCGGTTTTGAACCACTCGACGTATTACAAGGCGTTCTGATGCTGGCAAAGCAAACCGTTGCCGGTGAAGCGCGTGTCGAAACCCAATATCGCCGGGTGGTCAAGCCTGAAGGCAATCGCAAAGCGCAACAACTCCTCGAAAAGGTCTTTGAACCCGGGGATGCACGTTGGCGCGGCATTGGCGACATACCGGACAGCGGCCTGCAGCTGAGAAAAGAATTTTCGCGCTTCGACGCAGCAACCCAATTACCGGTTGAGGTCGAGGCTCCTGTCGAGCACAAGGGCTGTCTCTGCGGGGAGATCCTTAAAGGGAAAGTCCGGCCTAACGATTGCCCGCTCTTTCGCACCGTCTGCACACCGGAAGATCCGGTCGGAGCCTGCATGGTCTCGAGTGAAGGAACCTGCGCAGCAGAGTATAAATATGGGGGCTAGGGACTGGGGACTGGGGTCTGGCAAAAGATAATAACCAACCCCTAGCC
>JAAXQF010000437.1 GCA_012974435.1 Desulfuromonadales bacterium
GCACTATCCATATCGCTTCTTCGGACGGCGATGCCGCCAAGTTGGCGATCAAGATGATCCGTGACCTGATCCAGGAAGCCGAAGTAGGCAAACTCTACGACGGCACCGTCCGCAAGATCATGGAATTCGGCGCCTTTGTTGAAATCTTCCCGGGAACCGATGGCCTCGTACACATCTCTGAGCTTGATAAAGAGCGTGTCCGTGCGGTCACCGACGTCTTGAGCGAAGGCGACAAGGTTCTGGTTAAGTGCATCGGCATAGACAAGCAGGGCAAGATCAAACTGTCCCGCAAAGAAGCTCTCGGCCAGAAAATGCCTGAGGGCGAGTAAATGCTAATCGTATGATTCAACGTACCACGCTCAATAATGGCATCCGGGTTCTTTCTGAGAAAGTGCCCGGGTGCCATTCTGTTTCACTCGGTGTTTGGGTGAACAATGGCTCACGTCATGAACCCGCCGAAATCAACGGCATCTCCCACTTTGTAGAACACATGCTTTTCAAGGGCACAGCCCGGCGCAGTGCGCAGGCTATCGCCCGCGAAGTCGATTCAGTCGGCGGACTCCTTAACGGCTTTACCAGTCGTGAATACAGCTGTTATTTCGTTAAAATCCTCGCGGAGAAACTGCCGATGGCGGTTGATCTGCTCGGTGATCTGATCTGCAATCCCAAATTCAATCTCGACGATATTGAAAAAGAACGTCGCGTTATTCTTCAGGAAATCGCCATGATTGACGACAGCCCTGAAGAGTCAATTCACGACCAGTTCACCAGCAGCTTCTGGGCAGGTCACTCTCTTGGTCGGCCTGTGATAGGTACGCCTGAGATTGTTGGTGATATTGACCGCCAGCAGATGCTCGATTTTATGGGGCAAAGATATGTCGGTAAGAATATCTGTGTTGTGGCTGCCGGAAGCCTTGATCACGAAGAACTTGTTGCCCTTGTTGAACAATCTCTCAACAGTGTCCCTGAAAAAGGTGTTGAACAGGAATCTACTGTCCCGGTTGTTAGCCGCCGGATAGATGTGGTGAACCGTGACCTTGAGCAGACCCACATTTTCTTGGGGGTTGAAGGTCTGCCACAAAATCATGAGGACCGTTACGGGTCCTATCTGCTCAACACCATTCTTGGCGGCAATATGAGCTCACGGCTATTTCAAAAGGTTCGTGAAGAGCTTGGCCTTGCCTATTCGGTTTACAGCTATCATCACAATCATTCTGATAGCGGCGCTTTTATCGTCTATGCCGGGACCTCGGCAGAGGGCGCTCCACAGTTGACCCGTACAATTCTCGATGAGTTGACGCGTCTGCGCCATGAGGCGGTCGGTTATGATGAATTGCAAAGCGCCAAAGATTATCTTAAGGGCGGCATGCTGCTCTCTCTGGAAAGCATGGACAATCGCATGACCCGCTTAGCCAAGAATGAGCTGTTTTTGCGTAATGTCGGCATCAGCATTGAGGAAAGTGAAGTGATGATTGATGCTGTCACTGTTGACCTGGTACAGCATTTGGCCGAAACTCTTTTTGTTAACGACACGCTTAACCTGCAGATAACCGGAAGGGTTAAGCGTTCCGATTTCCCTGATATCGATCTACAGATAGGGTAGGGCAGCTTTAAGGCTGTAAGCTGGGAGCTGGGAGCTGGGAGCTGGGAGCTGGGAGCTGGGAGCTGGGAGCTGGGAGCTGGGAGCTGGGAGCTGGGAGCTGGGAGCTGGGTCCCAGGCTACATGACCGAGCATGCCGCAGGTATGGACCTGTGCACCGTGATCGAGTCTCCATTGTCCCTTGCCCCCGGTGAGCGCACTCTTTTGCCAACAGGGCTGGCTATGGAGATCCCTCCTGGCTTTGAGGGCCAAGTACGCCCCCGTTCCGGGTTGGCCCTTAAAAAGGGTATTGCTCTCGTCAACTCGCCCGGCACCATAGACGCGGATTACCGCGGTGAAATTGGCATCATTATCATCAACCATGGCTCAGAGCCGGTTGAGTTTCAGCCCGGTGATCGTGTCGCTCAACTGATTATCGCGCCGGTAACACAAGCTGTTTTGGTCGAGACAGACGAGCTGAATGATTCGACTCGCAGCTCAGGCGGGTTCGGACATACGGGAGTCAATGGCAAGTCATGACGCCATCTGATCTTTCACAGGAGCTAATGGAGTTCCCCTGTCACTTTGAGTTCAAGGCGTTTGGCCCCGGTGGAGAGGACAGCTCTTTCTTTAGCCAGGTGGAGTCTGCTGTCGGCAACGTTGTTCAGGTCTCCCAACAAGCTATGAAGACACGTCCAAGCTCAGCAGGTAAGTACCAATGCGTCAGTGTTCTGGTAACCTTGCAGAGTCGCGCACAGGTGGAAGAAGTTTACGCTGAACTGCAGAAAATTGATGGTTTGAAATATTTGTTGTAGTCTGTTTTGTTGTACTGCTACTCAATGAGGAGAGGGTTATGCTGCTTCATGTCAATCCCGACAATCCACAGGGACGCCTTATCGGTCGTATTGTTGAAACCCTGAAGCAGGGTGGGCTGATTGCTTATCCAACAGATACGACCTACGGTATCGGCTGTAATATCTTCAATAGCCGCGGTATCAAGAACATTTACAAGATCAAGCAGCGAGACGCTCGCAAACCATTCTCCTTTATCTGCGCTGACCTCTCAGACGCAGCCAATTATGCTCACGTCAGCAACTTTGCTTTCAATAGTTTGACGACCCGTCAGAAGACCGTTGGTATCCGTATCCCTGACGATGAGATCGCTATGGCGATCGTGCGCGAACTCGGTCATCCCCTGGTTACGACCAGCGCGAATCTTACCGGGGAAACGCCCTTGCACGACCCGCAAGAGATCGATGTGATTATGGGTAAACATTTGGATATCGTTATTGACGGTGGCATCCGTTATGGAGACCCTTCAACTGTTATCAGCTTGATTGGCGATCGTATCGAAGTCTTACGCGAAGGCTGCGGTGATATTTCCTGGATAGACCAGCTATGAACCGTTTTGTTGCATTGTTTCTTCTGGGCTTGTTTCTGTTGGTGCCAGTCACGAGTGTCTCTGGTGAAGAGCAGAGGTTTGGTGGCGTCGGCTTGCAAGTTGTCCCGACTATTACCGGTGAGCTTGTGGTGCTGAATGTTCTTGAGGAAACTCCTGCGTCAGAAAAAGGTGTCTTGCCCGGTGACCTGATATTCCAGGTTGATGATTTTCCTTTGCAGGGAAGTGACTTTGGCGTGGTTGTCTCAGAGCATCTTTGGGGACCGGTCGACAGCCAGGTTGAAATCTTCTATCGCCGCCCTGGTGTCGCCGGTGTCAGCAGGGTCGTACTCAAACGTTCTTCAATTGATCCACGTCTAACCGTTACGCCGGCCGCGCAAAACGGTTCAATGAAAAGCGCAGAATAATCATGACAATGCAGAAAGAGATCACAGTTGTGCTTTACGGCTGTCATCTTACGAACAATGAATGGTCACCAGACGTTGATTTTGGCACAATCGATAAGTTTGTAGATAAGCTGAGTTCTGACTTGTCAACACTCGGTATTACAGTCAGTTACCGTGAAGAACTTGATACTGTACTTGAAGTCAAAGGCTACGGTGACATGTTGAATCTTATCCGCCTGCGCTCTCCCAAAGACAGCATCGGCAATCTTTGCCTCGGACACATTATCGGTCAGAGTGATAATTGTGATTTTTTCGAAGATATCCGCCGTGGTGTCTCAAGAATTGCTTTTGCACCCGAGATGATTGAACCGGAAGGCAGCAACAAGGTGGTTTGTCATAACTGCGGGTGTGGGTGTTAAGGGCGGGAGTTGGGGGCTGGCTGTCGGTGGCTGGTTTTAAATTCCAGACAATAAGAAAC
>JAAXQF010000297.1 GCA_012974435.1 Desulfuromonadales bacterium
TACGGTAAGATCATCAACATCTCATCGGTGACCTGGATGATGGGCAGGCCCTATCGTCTTGACTACGTGACCTCCAAGGCCGGTGTGGTAGGTTTAACCCACGCTATCGCACCCGAACTTGGCGAGTATGACATCAACGTCAACTCCGTGGTTTTGGGGTTGGTCCAAAGCGACTCAGCCGTGAAAGTTTATGGGGCGGAACACTTTCAAAAATTTAAGGAGTTTGCCATGAGCCAGGTATATACAGACAACTCTCTCTCGATCGGACGCACTCCCCTTGTGCACCTGAATCGTATAGGAACGGAAGGCGGGGCGACCATCCTTGCCAAAATCGAAGGGCGCAACCCGGCCTACTCGGTTAAATGCCGTATTGGCGCGTCAATGATATGGGATGCAGAGGAAAAAGGGTTACTTGGCCCCGGCAAAGAGCTTGTTGAGCCAACCAGCGGCAATACAGGCATCGCCCTGGCTTTTGTTGCTGCAGCGCGTGGTCTCCCGATTACACTGACCATGCCGGAAACAATGAGTCTGGAGCGTCGCAAGGTCCTTAAGGCCCTCGGAGCGAACCTGGTACTAACACCTGGCGCAAAAGGCATGAGTGGTGCGATTGCTGCCGCAGAGGAGATGGCAGCGAGTGACCCCGACCGCTACGTCTTGCTGCATCAATTTAAAAATCCGGCCAATCCTGAAATCCATGTCAAAACCACAGGCCCGGAAATCTGGGATGACACCGACGGTAATGTTGACGTCATCGTCTCCGGAGTCGGGACCGGTGGTACAATCACCGGCATTTCAAGGTATTTCAAAGAAATTCGAGGCAAGCAGATTATTTCGGTCGCTGTGGAGCCAGAAGATAGCCCGGTGATCAGTCAACAGCTGGCCGGCGAGATGCTACAACCGGGCCCGCACAAGATTCAAGGCATTGGTGCCGGGTTTATTCCCGAGATCCTTGATCTGGCCCTGATTGACCGCGTTGAGCTGGTCAGTAACGACGAGTCGATTGAATTCGCCCGGAGGCTGGCCCGCGAAGAAGGCATCCTCTCGGGGATTTCGTGTGGTGCGGCAGTGGCAGTCGCTGCCAGGCTGGCGGCACTGCCAGAGTTCAAGGGTAAAACGATCGTTGCCATCTTGCCTGACTCCGGTGAGCGT
Source organism: Desulfuromonadales bacterium (assembly GCA_012974435.1). Classification (GTDB taxonomy): domain Bacteria; phylum Desulfobacterota; class Desulfuromonadia; order Desulfuromonadales; family BM103; genus M0040. The sequence goes on from JAAXQF010000297.1 coordinate 1,150, forward strand.
TATCTCACCAGCGTTCTCTTCGAAGGAATAGTCTGAGGTATTTCCACAGTGAAGAGGATATGAGCGACAGTCAATTACGACCTTTTTAGTTGACGTTATCGTCATATTTCTTTATCTCTGTGGTCAAATAGTTGCTTAACAGCAGCGTCTTTATCAAGAGTGGTGGAGGGACAGGCCCTTTGAAGCCACAGCAACCGATGACCCGGAACTTTATGTGAAGGGGAGTGCCAGGTGCTAACTCCTGCCCCGTATTATCGGGGGAAGATGGGGACGGAGCTTAGAGGACATTCGTATTGTCTTTCCAGGCCCCTTCTCAAAATCTGAGAAGGGGCTTTTTCGTTCCCCTCTCACCCACCGAGGAGGAAAGATGAAAAAAGCAGATCATTTTACAAAAGAAACCAATCTGATCCAGTTGGGTGTCGGCTTCGATGACAAAACCGGCGCAATCAGTGTTCCTATTTACCCGAGCGCAACCTATCGGCATCCAGAAGTAGGCAAATCAACCGGCTACGATTACACCCGTTCAGGAAACCCGACCAGGCAGGTTCTCGAGAATGGCCTGGCTGAGCTGGAAGGGGGCTCACGCGGGCTCGTCTTCTCATCGGGGATGGCTGCGCTCACAACCTTTTTCCTGCACTTTTCCCAGGGTGATCATCTCATCGTCAGTGAAGACCTTTATGGCGGCACCTATCGCGTTCTTGACCAGATATTTGCCAACTTCGGACTGACTGTCTCCTACGTCAACACTACAGACACAGAAGCTGTTGCAGCAGCAATCTCCAACCAGACCAGAGCACTCCTGGTTGAGACGCCCGGCAATCCCCTGCTTGGGATTTCAGACCTTGCCGCCTTAGGAAAACTCTGTCAACAACACGAAATACTCTTCGCCGTAGACAACACCTTTCTCAGCCCGATCCTGCAAAGACCCCTGGAGTTCGGCGCTGACGTCGTCATCTATAGCGCCACCAAGTATCTAGGCGGTCATAACGATCTCTGTGCCGGTGTTCTCGTCGCTCGAGACGAAGAACTTGGTGAAAAACTTTACTTCCTGCAGAACTCGACCGGGGCAATCTTGCCACCTTTTGACTGCTGGCTTCTTTTGCGCAGTCTGAAAACTCTGGCCCTGCGAATTGACCAGCACTGCAAAAATGCCATGGTCGTTGCAAAATGGCTCGAACAACAGCCCAAAGTCACTGAAATCTATTACCCGGGGCTGAAACAACATCCCGGCCATGAACTCTCAAAGAACCAGGCTAAGGACTTTGGCGGCATGCTTTCATTCAGAGTCAGCACTGCCGAACATGCCAGGGCTGTCCTTAAACGTTTAAAACTGATCTCCTTTGCCGAGAGCCTTGGCGGCGTAGAATCTTTGATGACCCTCCCGGCAATACAAACTCACGCCGACATTCCGAAAGCTGAGCGTGAACGCCTTGGCATCTGTGAACGACTACTACGACTTTCCGTCGGCACCGAGTCCGTTGAGGATATTATTGCTGATCTGCAACAGGCCTTGGCATGAAAGCAAAACCGAAAAGAAAATACAACCTTGTCTCACGCAGAGGCGCATAGGTCGCAGAGAAGGACTGATCTTAACCTAAGCCTTATGTATTCTTACTCTGCGGTCTCTGCGCCTCTAGTGAACGCAGCGAACGGGCGTGAGGCTGGTTATGAGCTTTTACTGTTTTATAGAATTTAACCATTCATCCTCAATAAGTTTTAACCCTACTGGAGCACCAAGAGATGTCACACTCAAAATATCGTCCAGCAACATTATTGGTTCATCAAGGCACAGACCGGGACCCGGCGACCGGTGCTTCAACGGTGCCTATTTACCAGGCGTCCACCTATCATCACGAGGGCGGAGTTTCCGGTGAATATGATTATGCCCGTAGCGGCAACCCGAGTAGAGATCAGGTCGAAGATGCGATTGCACTGCTCGAAGGTGGTGTACGCGGTTTTGCCTATGCTTCAGGGATGACTGCTATCGGCAGCAGCCTGGCGCTCCTCAAAAGCGGTGACCATTTAATCGCATCTACCGATCTCTATGGTGGCTCCTGGCGTTTCATCACCGGAGTACTGCCGCAACAAGGAGTCTCGGTCAGCCTGGTTGACACAACCGACATCAATGCCGTGAAGGATGCTATCACGACGCAAACCCGGGCTCTCTTTCTTGAAACCCCATCCAATCCTCTCTTCAAGATCACCGATCTGAGAGCCATGGTAGAAATCGCCAAAGAGAACAAGTTGATCACCCTGCTCGACAACACCTTTATGACCCCGCTGATGCAGCGTCCTCTGGACCTCGGCATTGATATCACTATTCACAGTGCCACCAAATTTCTCGGTGGCCACAGCGATATTCTCGCAGGTCTTGTGACAACGTCTGATCCAGAACTGGGCAAGCGCCTGAAATATTTTCAGAACGCCTTTGGTGCCGTACTCGCTCCCTTTGACTCATTCTTACTCTCGCGCGGCATCAAGACCCTTAAGGTTCGCCTTGAAGCGGCTCAAAAGAGCGCACAAGAGCTTGCAGAAAGGCTCATGGGCCATCCTTCAGTTGCTCGCGTCTGGTTCCCGGGACTCACAAATTTCCCTGGTCGAGACTTGCACTTTTCCCAGGCGACAGGAGCCGGAGCGATTCTTTCTTTTGAACTCAAAGATGAAGGCCAGGTCAAAAAGCTTCTTGAGAATATCAAACTACCGATTATCGCACCGAGTCTGGGCGGTGTTGAAACCATACTCACCCACTGCTGGTCGATGTCCCACGCCGCCATCCCTGCAAAGGACAAGCAGCAGCAAGGGATATCCAAAAAACTTTTACGCATTTCTGTCGGACTTGAAGATGTTGATGATCTCTGGGATGATATTGAGACTGGCCTCACTTAACAGCTATCAATCAACCTAAAGCACTGTAAGATCAAGCAAGTGAGACATAACCGAGGGCGTGAAATTTAATTGAAAGACAACTGAGTTTGTGCTAAACATCGGTGCCTTAACAAAGTTTGCCGTTGTAGCTCAGCTGGTAGAGCAGCTCACTCGTAATGAGCAGGTCGTCCGTTCGACTCGGATCAACGGCTCCATTAAATCAAGCACTTAGCAAGTTAGCTAGGTGCTTGATTTTGATTTTGCGAATGAATTTGCGAATTTTCAGATTGAAATAAATATTATTTCTGACGTAATTAGTTTAAAAGACTCCCCCAGAATCACTCTGAGGGAGTCTTTTTGCTTATACACGTTCCAAGGATTTGATCAAAAGCCGATAGCCCACGCGGTTAACTTGGCATGTAAAGACCAGGGCTCCTTTAATCCACAAAATGATGGCCACCAAGGTTCGATCCTTGGTGGCCTTTTCTTACATTGCAGGAGTTGCTGGAAACCCTCTTTCATGCCTGAAAAAGTCGCCTCTATATATGGTGGGACAACATTTAGGAATACGCTGATGGGTGGATTGAAAATAAACCTGTCCCCCTTTTCTGCTACCAGGCGATATCGTGATTATTTCATCGAAAGGACCTCAGGGCGACGGGGGACCACCCAAAAGTGAAAACAACAGCACAAGGATAACGGTCTGAATGATCCAACCGATCATGCAAACGCCCACGGCCCGAAAGGTGCTCGTGTAATCAAGGGCCTGCCTGACCGCGATAACCATTGCCACCAGCATCCAGATTGAAGCCACTGCAAAAACTACCGTTCCCAATCCTGGGATGATCCCCAATACTCGAATTAAGCCGGGTGAGCTCGAAAAGCCGGTGGTGCGCAATAATTGGCCAAGATCGGCCTCGGTTTGCGGTTCTGCCAGGAATCTTGTGCCAATGAAGTAGGTGAGCCAGGCCCAGATATACCACCCGCCAAGGGCGGCAAGGGTTCCGAACAGTATCCCGCCAAGTCCTAGGGTACCGATACTCCCCACCCCGGCGGCCAGGCTGGCAAGAACAACAACCCCCATGGCCTGGCGCATTGTGTCCTTGTCGGCTTCAACCTCTTCATAAAGATTGACATCTAATTTCGCCGCGCGAATCATCCGATCCGTAAAAATGTTCATCGTAGTTCCTTTAGTTGGTTGAATGTTAAGACGGAATGATCTTAACCCCCGGCGCACTCAAATACCATGGGTAACATTATCTTCAAAGATTTGAGACGAAAAGTTTCCTTATCGAAGTGTGCTGCTCTAAAATCGGCTTCTTGTTGATAGAGGTATTCAGGAAGCTCTTTAATTCATAAAACGATGGCCACCAGGGTTCAATTCTTGGTGGCCTTTCCTATATGTCAGGGTCAGTAAGAATTTCGTGTTTTGGCGCGTCTAGCGACTTCAAAACAATGTAGGAGGATTTATAGTGATTCGGCCTCCTCATCCATAGTGACTCAATGCACATCCAAATCCTTTCTTATAGGTCAGGGGTTGTGAGAATTTCGAATTCAGCCAATCTGATCACCTTGTGGGCTAGTGTAAAACTGATAGTGTTTTTAGACACTATTATATGTCAACAGCTCAACCCATACGGGGAGGAGCGCATGACGCGAGCACAACCCACAACCCCACGCATCATCTCAGTAGCTACACTCTTTTTTCTGGCAATGCTTCTGGTCATAGCCCCGCCCGCATCCGCCCTGCTCTTCGATAACGAGTTGCCCCGGGAAACCAAGGTCCGCAATCTCAACCTCCTCGCCGCTGGAGCCACCATCACCTGGGGAATCATCAACTGGGACTACTTCCAGGAATCGCCTCAAGCGAATAGTGAAGACTGGTTCGGTCGAGAAACCGACGAAGGGGGTGCCGACAAGCTCGGCCATCTCTACACAACCTATGCTTTGAGCCACCTTTACGCCTCGATTTATCATGACTGGGATTACCCTGAAGAGCGAGCCATGCGACTCGGCGCATTCTCGGCACTGGGGACCATGACCATCATGGAACTGGGTGATTCATTTAGTAAATATGGGTTTTCCTACGAAGACATGCTCATGAACTGCGTCGGCGCAGCTGCAGGCTACTGGCTGGGCACACATCCTGAATGGCAGCAGCGTCTCGATCTGCGACTCGAGTATGCACCGAGTCTGAGTGATTTCGATAGTGATGTCGTCACCGACTACGAACATCACAAATATCTAATCGCGCTCAAGGCCGACGGCTTCGATATTCTGAAAGACACCCCGCTTCGCTACCTCGAGCTCCATCTTGGTTACTATGTACGTGGCTACGATGACTACAAATCTTACCAGCCCTATGATGACCGGGAACGCAACGTCTATGCAGGCTTAGGCCTGAATGTCGGCAAGGTGATCGAAAGCGTCTGGGAAACTCGCATCTTCGACTACTTGCAGGTTCCTTACACCTACTTCCCTGTTAAGCACGATCTCAACTGATCATTGATTTGCTCTGGAGGGGGCATTTTCTTATTTATCAGGGTCTGTAAGAATTTCGCAAACAAGCCAATCTGAACACCTCAAAACGATGCGAGAGGATAAATAGTAAAGCCCCAACCGGGGTGGCTGGGGCAACTAAAGATCAGTAGAGATGTCAACTTGCTATCTAGGCACGTGTAACGGCAACATTCTTTGCGATCTCTGCAAGATGTGTTTCCCATGTTCCGCAACATCCTCCCCACATATCAATGTGTGGGTATCGCTTTGCAAGAGAGCCCATTTGTTGACCCAGTTCCACAGGGTTCCCGTCTTCCAAATGTCCGAGTTTGCACAGAGATATCTTTTCCATCATTGTGGCGTTTGGTCTGATATTTCGTACTCTCTCAAACCAACCTCCAGGTTCGAGCGCAGGTTCAAACTCTAGGGGATGAGAACAGTTTATTCCAAAACAGGTTGGCCTATATTCTCCTGCCTCTGCATCAACAGTTTGAATTGCCTCTTTGAGTGTTGGACCAGATTGAAGGCGATGTGAGCTATCAAGAGTAAAAGAAATGCAGATTGGTAACCCTTTCCGAGCTGCAGCACGTGAAACACCTACAGCTTCAGGAACATTATTAAATGTTGCAGCCCAAACAAAATCAACAGTTGCGTCTTTGAGCGTCGCAAGTTGCACGCTGTGGTAATCTTCTGCTTCTTCTGCGGTAATTGTCTTGTTTAGCGAATAGGCATCACCTCTGGGGCCAACGATACCAACGTAAAGAATTTCAGATATTTGGTTTTGGTATGGCTTCGCTACCTTTCTAAGAAATTCAATTGATCGATGCTGCATCTCTGCAAGTCCATCGTGTGAGTAACCTAGCAGTTGAGCCCAATCAGGGCTTGCCCTGTAATCAAGCCCGCCCATGAGAGCAGAGAATCCACTTTGAGCTACCGAATCAAGGTATCTCTGAAATATTAGCTCCAGGTCCTGTACTGCCTTTGGCCTGTCAAGTAATGGATACATAGCAAAATGAGGTAGCTCATGGCCAAACTTATACATGATCTCAGTCTCTGTCCCACCTTCAGTTATGTAGAAGACATCACTTTTTTGTTCTGGGAATAATGTCATCATCTTTCTACCTTTTCATTTTTAAAAATCAAGGATTGTGAGATGAACTTGAAAGTTAGTCATGTCTGCTCGCGGTTCGCAAAAGCTCTTTAAGATCCTCAACAGAACGCCAAATACTTGAAGGAGTGATCTGCCCGTCAATAACCAGTTGTGGCAAGTACAAGACCTCTAACTTTGCAATTCGCTCAGGGTTCATGGATACATTCACTTCGGTGTGAAGTCCAAGATCAGTGATTGCCTGCTGAACATTCTTTTTCATCCCTTTGCATTTGGAGCAACCATCTCCCAGGATTTCTATTGTCATCAGCTCTTCCTCTTGTTGCGGTCTTAATG
>JAAXQF010000262.1 GCA_012974435.1 Desulfuromonadales bacterium
ACCGTAGCTCCGCGGCGAGCCGTTCGTGCGCCAGCGCCGCGGCGTTCATCGCGTTCCCGACGATCATCCCGAACAGCGGGATAAGGTAGCGTGGGTTGTACCAGGGCTCGATCCGGACGACCAGCGGCCCGTCATCCACCTCGGCCACTACTACCTCTCGGAGGATCCCGAGCGCTCGGCCGCCCTCTTCGACAACGCAAAAAGGTGGGTAGTCATATTCGCAAGCTGATTGGATGTGGGTTTGTTTCGGAATGGCTGCGTTGGAAAGAGTCGGAACTGTACACAAAATAAATGCTGCGTAGGTTGTAAATAAAGCGATCTGGTGGAAGAGGAAAACTTTTTGTTTCAGCTTGATGGAGCAGCTTTTCTCTCGGTTGTGCCGGGCCAGAAAGGTCTGGCCTCTCACCTTGTACGCATCAGGCCCGGTGTCATCCTGTGGTGCCATTTTTAACCTCTTGAGCTCGTTCTGTTGCGAAGGGAGAGGGTTAATAAGTGCTGCATACAATTTCTGTGGGAGGGTGATTGAAGAAAAGTTTTGGAGCCCAACCAATGCAAACCGCCGGTCTCTAGTCTGCCCTGTCGACGGGTTGTGGTTACGTCTCAATCATTCCCCTAATGATTGGTGAGAATTCATAAAACACTAAAATGTCAATGATGTCAAATGCATATCGAACACAATGCGCTGTCGAAATGCTGGCGTCTGTTGGCTTTCAAAGACAGGTGTCGCCGTTTGTCTCAGAGTCAGGGACGGTAAAAGGCTTTCCCCAGATAATCTCTGCTCGGACTATCTGTCTACTTTTTTTGGAGAATTTTTATGCAAATTGGCGTTATCTCCTTCACAGCAAACCATTGATATGTTAGTCAAGTGCAAACTTTTTCGGTACAAAACAGGAGGAAATATGTCTGAAGCTACAAGTGAAAAGACGGTCAAGGTTCATTATACGGGTTCCCTCGACGACGGGTCGGTTTTTGATTCTTCGCGTGAGCGTGAGCCTTTCGAGTTCGTGGTCGGTACTGGGCAGGTTATCAGTGGTTTTGATGAGGCTGTTGCCGATATGGCTGTTGGCGATTCCAAGACCGTGAAGATCCCGTCTGATGAGGCTTATGGCCCGTTCGTTGAGGAGCGTGTCTTCGAGGTTGGTCACGAGCAGTTCGCCGAGGGCGTTAAGCTTGAGGTTGGTATGCAGCTGCAGTCTGAGGGTGGCGAAGGTCAGCCGCCGATGGTTGCAACGGTGACCGATGTGACAGAAGAGAAAGTTGTCCTTGATTCCAATCATCCTCTGGCTGGTAAGGATCTGACCTTCGAGATCGAGTTGATGGAACTTGCTTAAATAGTTCTTGTGAAAAATGTAAGAGCGAGGGCCGGATGATTGAATCCTTCGGCTCAGATTGTTGACAACCCCCACATTGTATTGATGTGGGGGTTGTTTGTATTTGCCTGGTTGAGTTTTCGACAAGAAAAAACAACAGAACCGGCGGGGTTCGTCCCGCCAGACGCCATACTTTTGGCCGGCACCAAAAGTATGCAAAAATGCCTTCTCCTAACGGAGGGCATATTCCTTTGCCGGGTTTCTGATCCTTATACCAATAGATGATTTGGCGTTCCGGCCCGTTTCAGGGGGCCTGTCTGTGGTGCTTTCTTGTAGCGAAGGGCGAACACAAAAGGCAATATGAGACCGGGTAACCCCGACAGTTTTTCCTCATGGAAGACTTTTATTCCTGATCACCAGTCACTGTCTTCTGCTCTTCCTTCACCTTCCTCTCTTTGCGTTTACGCAGTTTAGCCTTCGTTCCGAAGAACAATCCGCAAAAGGTCAATGTCCAGACCGTGATGAGGAGAATGGTTTCAGATGTGGTTTGCATGGTGAGGCTCCTTTGCTGATTGGCCCCGATCATAGTATGCTTTGTGTGTGCGGGCTTTGACGTCTATCAAGTTTTTGACACTGTAAACTTATTCTACCCGATAGCGGGAGTATGCTGCCACTATGCAAGAGATTTTACCTTACATCGCTCTCTCCATGGGCGTGGCCTGGGCCAGCGGGATCAACCTCTACGCGGCGATCCTTGCTCTCGGCCTGCTCGGGCTTTCGGGCAATATGCCGTTACCCGAAACCTTACAGGTTCTCCAGAATCCCATTGTCATTGGTGTTGCTGGGTTCATGTACTGTGTTGAGTTTTTTGCCGACAAGATTCAAGGCGTTGATAGCGCCTGGGATACCCTGCATACGTTTATCCGTATCCCGGCCGGTGCCGTGCTGGCTGCAACCGCTGTTGGTGATGTTGATCCGGCCATTGCCATTTCGGCTGCGCTGGTAGGTGGTGGGCTGACGGCGGGAACGCATCTGACCAAGGCCAGTACGCGTCTACTGGTGAATACGTCACCGGAGCCTTTCAGTAATATCGGTGCGTCTCTGGCAGAAGACACCGTTGTTGTCGGCGGCCTCTTAACGGCCCTCTACTATCCCTCATTGTTTCTTGTTTTCTTGGTTGTGTTCGTGGCGTTGATGATTTGGCTTTTGCCGATTCTCTGGCGGGCGCTTAAAGGGATCTATGATTCTTTGAGTGGGTTCTTCAGGGGGCGGGGGGTAAAGCCTTTGCCGGAGGGATAGGGTGGTTTCAACGTAACGGGGACACACATTTTGTGTGTCCCCGTTTTAATCCGCATAAACATGGCCGCTAGCTGTTTTACCTCTAGTAGAGAGTTTGGATGTTCAGATAACCTGTCAAACTTCCGGGAGGCTAAAGTTTTTACCTGCAAATTGAATGTTTCCTGCACTGTCACTGCGTGGCGGGGAAACAGCATGAACGCCACCACAATCTGTGCATTGGCCAACAAATGTGGTCAAGGTAAAGCCCGCACCGCAACCCTGGCAGACAGCAATTAGGCCGCCGTTAGGTATAGGCTGGTCTCTTAACCCTCCACCATGTGCCTGGTAGACAAATTCAACCAAGTCTCTGCCCTCGGCAAAGGGCCCTGTATTGCCGCCTGTGTTTGAACAACAGCCCATTTTATAAACTCCTTTGTCTAAGATTTTGCTTTGTTAGTGATTTGTGGGTTTTTCGTGTCGATGACTAATCGTAGCTCGAATCAGTTTTCGACAAAATGACTCAGGTCAAGTGGCCCGTACTTGCGAGAAGTAGAAATAAAAGCAAAAACCCACTTTCGTGAGCTTTTAGCTGATGGTTAAACCTTCTCTGTTAGACAGCTTGCTGCTCGTACCCTTCTACTAACTTCCGATACTTTTCTTCAAGCCCAGGGGTTTGTTGCTCAGCGGTTGTATATGCCGACAACATTCCATCTCGAACCTCTTCCGGCAGGATGCGTTCGGCCAGAGGGTAGAGGATGTCATTTTCTTTCTCAATGTGACCACGTAGCAGTTCTGCATAACCCTTGGCGTGCTCGGCAATGATGACAGCTTGACCTGTTTCGCCCGCAATGGCTTTTTGCGCCGCTTCTTCAATAGCGCGGACATGGGCACGCCCCTCGTCATGTTCCATATGCATGGCTTCGATGGGTGATTGCTTCTCTGGCATGCCGTTCTTAACCAATGCTGTGAAGAGAACATCCTCTTCCTTGGCGTGATGAAATCGATCGGCATAATTGCGGATGAAATCAACCGCGTCGAGATAAAATTGCCAGTTTCTAAACTTGCCCTCTTCGAGTTGTGCTGTGTTCTGCTCTACCAGAGTAATCATGCGCAGGATCAACTTGTGCTCGTCAACCATGACTTGAGTTACATTAGCTTTCATCTCAACTTTTCCTCTCGCCGTCGACGCCTATGACAGCAATCACGAGCGGGACATCTTTGCCCGACTGCTCCACTGCCTGTTGGGCCATCATTGCCAGACCACGACAACAGGGGACTTCCATGATCGGCACCGTGACAGACTTAATATCGTTCTGACTGATCATTTCGGCAAGTTTGTCAACGTAGTTGCTGGTGTCGTCGAGTTTAGGGCAGGCATTCACCAGCACGCGCCCCTTGATGAAGTCGCGATGGAACTCAGCATAGGCAAAGGGGGCGCAGTCTGCAGCGATGAGCAGGTGTGCGTCCTTTAAGTATGGCGCGCTTGGCGGCACCAGGTGTAGTTGAGTCGGCCACTGCCGAAGCTCGGACGGCCGGCTTTCGGTTGAGGTCTTCTCTTCGGTTTCTTTCTTTTCTATAGTGCGGACATTAGCGCCGGGGCAGCCGCAAGCGGGTTTACTCATGCTGGTTCTCCTTCAGTTATGTTCTGTGTGTCCAGATAATCGGTGATTTCCTGCTCGATCTGAGCTTCGGCCTCGTCGCCAAGGGCATGGATTGAAACGACATCCTTCACCAGACAGATACCGACTCCGCAGGTAGTGCAAGCGATGTCGTACTTTCCAAGAATCTCGCCGATGACGGGATGCTCCTCAATAACTTTATTGATGGCTTGTTCGCCAATGCCATGTGGAATGTTCATTTTGTTTAACTCCTTTTTCCTCGATTGTTGAACAGACAATATCTAATTTGATGCCAGTTAAACATGACCGAGGTCAAAATCTGACGAATTTTGTCAAGTATACACGAGGCACAGTGGGAAATGATACCAGCCACCCAGTATTGTTCTTTAGGTCCTTGATTAATAAAGACATTGCTGTCTGTTGATAATGTTGGAAATCGCGGTAGGGTCTGTGTGTTAGCGTTTTATCCAGTTTCAAACAGATCGATAGAAACACTGCGCCGAAAGTTTGAGGAGTATTCCCGAAAGGAGAAAGTTATGTACCGAATCTTGGCCTTTATCCTGATGCTTTGATTGACCGTTCCGGTTTCTGTCCTGGCTGCCCCAAATCCGAATGATAACGCTTTGGAAAAGGCTTCTGACAACGCGCGATTTATTCGTGATGATAACGATGACAGAAAAGGCAAGAAAAACAAAAAGCACAACGATGATGACGATGATGACGATGACAGCAAAGGCAAGCAAGGCAAAAAACACAACGATGATGACGATGATGACGATGACATAAAAGGCAAGAAAGGCAAAAAACACAACGATGATGACATGAAAGAAAAAAAGGAAAAGAAAGAAAAGAAAGAAAAGCAAAGACAAAGGTGACAAGAAAAAGAAGAAATAATGAACAGGGGACGAGCACAGACTGTTCTCGTCCCTTCTTGCTAAACCTGTTTAATCATCCCTTGAAGGGCAGTGCTTTGTTTATTTGCTCTGGCTACGACGTGCCGTAATCGTTTCTCCACCGACCCCATAATTGTCCGTGTCAATCTCATCGATAACAACCACAGTTGTTGCAGGCCCCCGATCAATGACATCAACCAGCAGATCGGTTACGCCTTTGATTATCGCGGCTTTTTGTTCTGCGGTGATCGGTTGTGTCTCTCTGGTCAGTTTGATGTTGACGTAGGGCATATCTTTCTCCTTAAGTAACTTATGTGTTGGATGCATTTGGCTTCATGACTTAGGCAGCGCCCAATCGTAGTGAATCGCCAGCAGGCGAACGGTAATAACGGTGCCGGCGGCTAATAGTGCGGCAGCGGGCCGTCCTGTACCGACAGCCTCGAGGGCCACCAGTAGAATGCCTCCAGCAACACAGGCTGAAGCGTAAATTTCACGCCGGAAAATCAATGGCACCTGGTTGGCAAAAAGGTCACGAATAACCCCTCCGGCGGTTCCTGTCATAACGCCCATCAGAACGGCTCCGAGCAGGCCCAGTTGAAAGTCCAGTGCTTTGGTCGTGCCGATCACAACAAAGGTGCCCAGACCTATGGCATCAAAATATAAAAGCGGTTTCTCGAAGGTCTTGAACTTAACGCGGTTGGCAAAGACGACCAGTGAAACGACAATGGCGATGTAGATATAGGTTTCATCTTTCAGAGAGAAGGGTGGAATATCTCCAAGCAGAAGGTCGCGCAGGGTTCCGCCGCCGACAGCGGTGACCGCACCTAGCACCAGCACGCCGAAAAGGTCCATCTGTTTACGCACCCCAACCCAGGCACCGGAAGCAGCAAAGGCGGCCGTGCCGATCAGGTCAAGTATGTAAATGATGTTCATGGTCGTTGCCTCATATGTATAGAATAACTGTTTGTATGGCAGAGACAACCTGTAATTTCAAGAGTTTTGAACTGCTGACGAAGCTATGCTTCTTAGGGCCGGAGAGGCGGTGACAAATCATTTGCTTTCACCTGTCGGTTAGGATTGATGCAGAAGATCGATTCAAGTACACTCTCAACTTCAACTTACAATATTTCCCCCGGAGTAAATACTATGATTCTCGGTTTTGCCGGTAAGGCAGCGACAGGAAAAACCACGGCTGCAAAGCATATGGAGCCTCTGCTTGATAAAGAATGCAAAATCATCCCTATGGCGATGGTGCTGAGGGATGAAGTGGAGGCTTTTCTTCGTGCCATTGGCGCAGAGGAGTCGGTTCCTTTGGTCTATGGTTGCCAGGATGACAAGGTCAGGGTCTTTTATGTGGACGAGCAGAAGGCTCTGCAACAGTGTCCCAAGTGGACACATTTCATTTCGGAACACCAGGAGATTCAGGACCGCTCAGGTCAGACGGCGGTAACAGTGAGACGCATCCTGCAGTGGTGGGGAACCGAGTATCGCAGAGATCAAGATCATGATTACTGGACCAAAGCCTGGGGGAAAAAAGTATCAGAGTATGACGTCGAACAGATGTACGTATTGGTAGACGACGTGCGTTTCATGAACGAGTTGAACGTTATCAAGGAACATGGCGGCCTCATCGTTAAAATTGAGCGTCCCGGCTTCGATGGTGCGAATAACCACGCCAGCGAGACGTCGCTGGATGATTATGCCGCCTGGGATGGCAAGATCCTCAACGACGGAACTCTGGAGGAGTTTAAACAGAAGACAGAGGTTCTAGTCGCCTCGCTGATTAAAGGCTAACTCGCAAGGAACTATTAGTGAGTCCTTGATGCCGCTTGTCTTCGGCAGTTAATGTATAAGCAGAGCGACCTGAGTATAATTATGGATTATAGCTAGCTGGGCCGTTGGTTATATTGAAAGTTATGACCTTTTGCTCCAGAATGGAAAATAAGAGTTAGATTCAGTTCAGCCGGTTTTAATGCTTAACCAGATTGAGTCGTTTTGTCGGGGGCAACATGGAAAAGAAAGACCTGAAAATTACTATCGACGCGAATGGCAATATTCGCAGGGAAGTTGTCGATCAGATCCAACCGGAAGAGCGTAAACCAAGATTTCTGAAAAAGCTGGTTTCGACGCTTCCGATATAGGACAGAGTTCAGGAGAGACTTTTTATCCTGAGCCGGCAATGGCCAATAGCTTGTGAACTTTCTTGTCGTTTCTCTGTGAGCAAATATTGAATTAAAAAAGCACCCTCGATGAGGGTGCTTTTTTGTTGCCCATATATGTTCCAGTCCTACTCTCTTGCTTGTGGAAGAATCAGGTTGAGAACAACCCCTATAATCCCTGCTAGTCCGATGCCGCCGAGCTTGACAACCGCCAGATCGAAGCTCATTCCGCCAATACCGAAGACCAGAATGACGGCAACAATTGTCAGGTTGCGCGGTTGCATGAGGTCTGTTCCGGCTCTGACCAGGGTGTTGATACCAATGACGGCAATGGCACCAAAAAGCAGAACCATGATGCCGCCCATAACGGGTACCGGTATGGTATTCAGAAAGCCTCCCAGTTTGCCGACGAAGGCAAGTAGAATGGCTGTAATCGCTGCCCAGGTCATGACCGCAGGGTTGAAGGAGCGGGTCAGGGCGACAGCCCCGGAGACTTCAGAGTAGGTGGTGTTAGGAGGCCCGCCGAGTAGTGCTGCCATACTGGTAGCGAGGCCGTCGCCGAGCATTGTCTTGTCGATGCCTGGATCTTCAACGTAATCTTTTCCAGTGATGCTGCCGATTGCCAGAACGTCACCAAAGTGTTCTATAGCCGGTGCAATGGCCACCGGTACTATGAAGAGGATGGCCTCCAGGTTCCAGACGGGTAGAGTGAAGTCGGGCACGGCCAGCCAGGGCGCATCGAAAACCTTCTGCATGGAGACCAGGGTAGGGCCGGTCCAGTTCTGCAGAGTGCCCGGGTCAAAGCTCGCCTGGAATGCAGCCGAGGTTCCTGTAGCATCGAGGATCAACGCTGTCAGATATCCGGCTACAATGCCACAAAGGATAGGGATCAGGCGAAACAGGCCAGTGCCGAGCAGCGAGACAAGTACCGTGACCACCAGGGCTACCCCGGCAATGATGAAAGCTGTTGGTTCCGGGACCAGCCATGCCGAGCCATCTCCCGTACGTCCTGAAGCCATGTGTACGGCGACCGGCGCCAAGACCAGGCCAATAACCATGATGACAGGACCGGTAACAACCGGCGGCAGAATTTTATGGAGGATGTCAGAACCGAAGATACGAATGCTGAAACTGATGATGATGTAAAGGAAACCCGCAGCGAGCAGGCCACACATGGTGCCGGGAATGCCCCATTGTTGAACACCGTAGATAATTGGCGCGATAAAGGCAAAGCTTGAGGCAAGGAAAACAGGAACCTTGCCTCTGGTTACAACCTGAAATATTAAGGTTCCGGCGCCTGCTGTAAAGAGTGCAACGTTAGCGTTGAGACCCGTGAGTAAGGGCACCAGGACCAGGGCGCCAAATGCGACAAAAAGCATCTGGGCACCAATGACTATTTCTTTCGGGTTGAGACTGATGCGGTAGTGCTGCTGGCTGTCTGACATTTCTGCTCCTCCGTATGATTATTTGGTGCCGAAAATTTTATCGCCTGCATCGCCGAGACCTGGAATAATGTAGCCGACCTCATTCAACTTTTCGTCGACTGACGCTACGTAGATGTCTACATCCGGATGTTTCTCCTGCAGATTCGCAATCCCTTCAGGTGCCGCCACCAGGAAGAGGCCTTTGATTCTCTTGCAGCCGGCTTCCTTGAGCATGTCGATGGTGGCAATCAGGCTGCCACCGGTCGCCAGCATTGGATCAAGGATCATGGCTGTGCGGTCTTCAATGTGCCGAGCAAACTTCTGGAAATAGGCAACAGGTTCGAGAGTCTCTTCGTTGCGATAGAGGCCAACGACACTGACGCGGGCGCTTGGAATCAGGTCGAGAACTCCGTCCATCATGCCGAGACCGGCGCGCAGGATTGGTACGACTGTGATCTTCTTGCCCTTGATGGTGTCGACGGCCACCGGGCCTGCCCAGCCCTTGATCGTTTCTTTTTTCATTTCCAGGTCGCTGGTTGCTTCGTAGGTCAGCAGTCTGGCAATTTCCGAGGCAAGTTCGCGAAAATCCTTAGTGCTGATGCCGTCTGCTCGCATAAGGCCGAGTTTGTGGCGTACCAGGGGGTGTTTTATTTCGTAGACAGACACGATGATCTCCTTAAAAATATGTGAGGGGATTTATGGAGTAAAAAAGCATGTCAAATTAACACGATCACTCTTCTTCGGCAAGGAAATGAGTCTCGAATTTACTTGCCAGGGAAGATTAATGGGTGGCTCTTGCTGATAGCTTTTTTGAGCCCCTTTCTGCTATCGTACCCTTATGCCTGATGCTTCTTTTGAAATGCCTCTTCTGGTGACTGCTGCAGTCATCTCCGACGGTGAAAAGATTCTTATTACGCGACGACCGGATGATAAACGTCATCCTGGCTTGTGGGAATTCCCCGGCGGCAAGGTTGACCCCGGTGAAAGCCCTGAAGAAGCACTTTGTCGAGAGATTCGTGAGGAGCTAGACGCTGAAGTTCAGGTTCTTAAGATCTTTGAAGTGGTGTTTCACCGCTATGAATGGGGACCTGTCCTGATTCTCGCTTATTCCTGCCGGCTGCTTACGTCGGCTATCCGGAATCTTGGCGTTGCGGAACATCGCTGGATACATCCAAGCGAGCTGCCGGAATTCTCGATCCTCCCTGCCGATCAACCGATCATCGATCGCCTGATTGACCCTTCCTGTTAGAAGAAAAGCTCCTTCTGCTGAGATTGCTCTTATTTTAAAACACCATTTTTAAAGTCTCTGTCTGTCTTGTCTTTAATCTCTTTGAGTTGGCTTATTTGCTTGATGGAATGAGTCTTCAAGGGAGTGAAACACACAATAAATGGGATTTTTTACAACCTCAAACAAGGTCAATTTGAAAACTTTTTTCAGCAAACTGTTGACAATAATAAAACAGCGTATTATTTTGGTGGTCAGTTAGTTCGTTTTATGTTTTTTTGATTCCATTAAGGAGTTACACGTGCCCTCCAGAGATAAGGAATCCTATTCTATACAGGCTGTTGAAAACGCTCTCGATGTTCTGGAAGCACTCAGTGAAATTGATGACGATGTACGCATCAGTCAACTGAGTGAAAAGCTTGCCATGAACAAGACGAGCGTTTTTCGTTTACTGGCAACTTTCGAAAACCGTGGCTATGTTGAGCGTGAGGAGCAATCCGGTAAATACCGACTGGGTCTTTCTGCCTATGAAATCGGTCAGAAGTTTCTTTCTCGCATGGGCCTCTTGAGACATGCAAAACCCGTTATCGAACGCCTGGCCAGAGGTTGCAATGAAGCTGTCTATCTTGCTGTGCGTCGTCGCAAGGAAGTCCTTTTCCTGGATATGGTAGATACCAGCCAGAAGGTTAAAATTGTTTCTCTGGTTGGCAAACGTTTTCCCCTTGAGACCACCGCCGCCGGTCAGGTTCTTTTGGCCATGAAGAATGGCCAGAGTTTGCAGCCTGCTCAGGGAACTCCCGCAGATCTCAGTCAATTTACAAATATTTGTCGCCAGGGCTATGCACTGGATTCCTGTGCCCTCGGTGAAGGCATTGCCAGCGTGGCCGCGCCGCTCTTTGGCAGCGGCGGTAAGCTTCACGGCGTTCTCTGCGTTGTCGGACCCGAGTACCGCCTTTCTCAAGAGGTTATCGAAAGTCAGATTATCAGTCCGATGTTCGATACCTGCGGCATAATCTCCTCCAAGTTGGGCTGGCACTCCCCTTATGTGCCCCGTAACCTGACCTGAATGTCCTCTTGATATCCTCTCCTGCTTGCTGCTGATTCCTGCCTGGCTTTTATTTTCCACAGACAGTGTTCTGTTTCTCCAAAGGGATTGCTCTCTCTGTGCGATTGATGATAAATTAATCCTCAGATGTTAACCCCTCTCTTTCAACTGCGTGCTTATATCCTATGCCTCTGATCAAACAATTACAGGAAACAGAACCTTTTAGACATCTCCCTGAATCTGTTTTTAGTGAATTGCGAGAGGCTGCTGTCTTAAAAAAATATCCGGCTAATCATGACATCTTCAAGCAGGACGATTCACCCACCGGCTACCTGTACGTTATTAAGGAAGGGTTGATTACGATCAACCTGATTTCACCTGGTGGGATCGACATGGTGGTTGACTATCGCAAGGAAGGACAGTTTTTCGGTGGGACGCCGATCTTTACCGGCGAGCCTTATGCTGGCGGCGCACGGACAGTCAACCCCACCGTTTGTTATCTCATTCCTGCAGAAATTCTCCATCGCTTGCAAAAAGATAATCCTCAATTGGTGACTTTCTTTACCAGCGCAGTCCTTTCACGGGTTCGTAAACTCTATTCAGAAATTGTTACGGAGCACTCCGGTTCTGCACTGAACCAGATGGAGGCCTTCCCTTTTAAAAAGCGACTCTCTGAGATCATGACTTCGCCTGCGTTGACTTGCTCTCCAGAAGTGACTGTGAAAAAAGTTGCCCGGCAATTAACCGAGCACAATGTCAGTTTCCTGGTTGTCGTGGATGAGCAAAACACACCTGTTGGTGTCGTCACAGGCAGCGATCTCGTCGCCAAGGTGCTTGCTCCAGAAAATGTTGATGCCGAGTCGCTGGTGGTTAAGGATGTCATGCGCGTCAAGCCCAAGACCATGACTCCTGAAACCTACATGTACGAAGCGATGGCATACATGACCCGGCACAGTTTGAATTATCTGCCTATTGTCGATCGTGAACAGTTGGTCGGAATCATCACGCCGAGGGACTTGCTGCGGTATCGCTCCCAGAAAGCACTGCTTCTGCTAGGTAATATCAAGGAAGAGGCGACTATCGAGGGGCTTGCTTCCATTCACAAGGAGATGGTGCGTGTCGCGCGCGCGCTGCTTTCTGAAACACGCAGCACCCCCGAAGTCATGGAGATCCTGTCTCACATCCATCACGCCCTTATCCGTCGCACCTTTCAGATCTGTCTCGCAGAGATGTCCGCAGCAGGGATGACGCCTCCTGATATCCGTTACTGCTTCCTGATTATGGGTAGTGCCGGTCGCAAGGAGATGCTGTTGCATCCTGATCAGGACAACGGCTTTATCTTTGAGGATTTTGCCGACTCCAGACAGGCGGAGGTTGATGCGTTTTTTATCCCTTTCAGTGAAAAGCTCAATAACGCTCTGGCTGACGTTGGTTATCCACTTTGTGATGGTGGTGTCATGGTGCGGAACCAGGAGTGGCGAGGACGTTTGTGTGATTGGCAAACACGGATCAATAGCTGGTTGCTCGATCCGGAGCCTACGCATGTCAGGAATTCATCGATTTTCTTCGATTTCTTGCCATTGTTCGGGGACGTGGAGTTGGCTCATCATCTGCGTGATATCGTCACCAAAGGGATTGAGGTTCACCAGGGATTCCTCTATCACATGATGACCCTTGACCTGCGCTATAAGGTCCCACTCGGTCTTCTCGGCCGCTTCCAACTGGAGAAGGACGGCGACAACGCCGGTCACCTATCCGTCAAATACGGCGGCTGTGTCTACATTGTTGATTGCGTCAGGATGTTTGCTCTTGAACGGGGAATTCAGGCGATCTCAACGATGGACAGGCTTCAGATGCTGGTCGAAGAAAATGTCTTCGCCGTGGAAACGGCAGAACATATCAGGGCCGCATTTGAAGCTCTGATCTTTTTGCGGCTGCGTCATGAGATCGGCCTGATCGAGGCCGGTCAAACACCTTCACATTTTCTTGACCCTCATCTGTTGAGCAAGACAGAACAGGACCTGCTTAAAGAATCTTTTCAAGCTGTTGCAAAGCTTCAGGATGCCAGTAAAAGGCACTTTTCCCGCACACCTTTCTAGCGTTTTTCCGTCCCACTCATAAAGATCTTTAAATCCCGGGTTGCACCTGGAGAGTCTTTTTTCTTCTGTTACTCACCCAGACACCAATGAAAACCAGTCCGCATGCAAACCATTGTGTTGTGCTGAGGGTATCGCCAAGAATCAGCATACCGAGAAACACACTGAAAACAGGAATCAGGTTAACAAAGCCGGCGGCCTGGGTTGCCGGAATCCGACTGACACTATAGTTGTAACAACCGTAGGCTCCAAAAGTGATAAAAGTCCCGAGATAGGCGATTGCCAGCAATGGTTCAGTATTCCAGTGAGCCGGGAAGCCAACACCGGGTAGCAGAAGGAAGGGAAAGAAAAAGAGACTACCGACAAAGGCTTGGAAAGCGGTCAGAAACAGGGGCGGGTAGTTGTTGGTCAAGTGTTTCAGTGAGACGGTATAGCCTGCCGCGCAAACCATCGCCAGAAATTCGCAAAAATTGCCGAGCAGTGGGTTGGGTGCGTTACTGGTCGTTTCGCCGGCCAGACCCAGCCAGCAGGCACCGATAATCGCCAGCCCGAATCCGATCAGGGTTTGCCTGGAAACCTGTTCTTTAAGAGTTGCCCAGGCGAGGATTGCGACGAGCAAAGGTAGCATAGCTGTAATCATGCCGGCCTGGGATGCGCTGGTTAGTTCCAGGGCCTTGGCTTCAAAGAGGAAGTAAAGACAGGGCTCGCAGACAGCCATAGTCAAGAGATATTTAATATCTCGACGCCGCCAGTTGAGCTTGCGGAAAGATGGAATGAAAACCACGAAACAGAGGCTGGCAATCAGCATCCTGCCAAAGATAACCTGCATCGGATGATAGCCACGGAAGGCAAGCTTGAGGGCGACAAAAGAGCTGGCCCAGAGAAGCATGGCCAGTATCAGACTTGCGATGGGTAATAATTGGAGGTTTTTTTCTGTCACGAAGGCTCCCGGAAGGTTTCGATTTTGATCGCGTTGCGATGGTCGCACATTATGGCCTGTTTGTGACAGAGGTAAAGATACAACCTCGTCATTATTGTTTGGGCACACTTTACTTTTTTCTGGTTATCTATTTCGCTCCAGTAAAGCATCGGAAAAAGTGAAACAGGAAAAACAAACGACCTGATTCACGCCCGTTCGCTTTGCTCTCTGCGCCTCTGCGTGAATCCGGTCGAGTGCTTTTCCGGTTTAAGGTTTTCGTTTAGTCAGTCACCAGAAACGTACACGTAGTCAGTTTACTGGAGCGAAGTAGATAACCAGATTGCTTTTTAAGATGTTACCGGCGACAGCATGAAAGATGTTTGCGAACTTTGTGGTTGAGTCGTCGTCACATGGAGGCCTATCTTGATGATGGGAGCTTCTGTTTGTACATTTTTACTGACATGAAGACCGTCAGCGTGTTACATAACCGGCGTTTCCATAGACGAGGCAAAGAGGCTGATGACCAAACTCACTGATAAAGGTCGCGGTATCCGCGACATGTTCGATCGGATCGCACCACGCTACGATCTTCTGAATCGACTCCTGTCGTTGGGAATCGACCGGCGTTGGCGGCGCTTTGCCGTACGGCAGCTCTCTGTGCCTGAAGGTGGGATGGTTCTGGATATTGCAACTGGTACCGGGGATGTTGCTCTGGAGATCGGTCGTCAGACTGATTCTTCGGTCAAGATTGTCGGCTCCGATTTTACCCAGGGGATGCTGGTTCTGGGGCGGGACAAGGCCGCTGAATCACCTTACAGTGATCGAATCCTGATGGTGAATGCGCCCTGTGAATCAATGCCGCATCCGGACGCGATCTTCGACGGTATTACTATCGCTTTCGGTATTCGTAATGTTGTTGATCGTCAAAAAGGGCTTGGTGAGATGGTTCGTGTCCTCAAACCGGGTGGTAGGGCGGTGATCCTCGAATTTGCGACCCCTCTCAACAGTTTCTTCCGTGCTGTGTATCACTTCTATTTTCTGCGCGTATTGCCCTGGTTGGGCGGTTTGATCTCCCAGCGCAGCGCCTACCAGTATCTTCCTGATTCTGTAATGGAATTTCCTGATCGCGAGAGTTTCAAGGGGATGATGGAGGAAGCGGGTTTTGTTGATGTCAAGGTCCACGATCTGACCGGTGGTATTGCCGCTGTACATGTAGGAACAAAGGGCTGAATCACTTCTCTTCAGATGCTTTTCTGGTGCCATCTCCACCCCAGAGAATCTGAGGATCTTCGAACAGTTTGAAGGGCAACTCTAACACCCGTCTCAGCAAGCCTATGGTCGGCTCACTCAGTGTGTCGAGAGGCATTGCGTTGACAGAAAAATCCCCAATCTCACCTTTAACTGAAAAATGAGCGGTCAGTAGAGCCTTGTCTTCACCGGTTAACAGCCATCCGGCGATCGGGACACTTGAAACGATCTTGTCTACCGTCCCGAGAGGATGAATTGCGACCTGAAAATCCCCCACCTTGTTCACCAGATTAAGTTCTCCCATGTACGACTGGTTCATCGCTTCGCTTTCAATCTTTAAATCTTCTGTTCCAAGTACACCTTTTTCCAATGTGAAGTGGCCTGTCAGTTTATTAAACGGCATGCCTTCCTGATCCATGTCGGGCAACTGAAAAGCGAATAACTGGGAGACATTCAATAGGGAGAAGATCTTGCTTAAAACCGGGAATTCGTGCAGTACGCCGTCATGCACCAGAATGCTGAAGTTGCCATAGGACGAGGGCAGGTAGTTGGCGCCGATCTCTCCGTTGACGAAAAAGTCTCCGTCCAGTTTACCGCGCAAAATGTTCTTCTGTTTAAGTAATTCACGGTAGACCTGAAGGGCATCCACATCTTCAGCATGCCCAGCGACTCTCAGCATGGTCGGTTGCTCGTGAGTAGCAAAATCAGTGATGACCTGCGCTTCACAAGAGCCTTCACCGACCGAGAAGTGAAGAGGGTGGATGATCAGACGTTCACTGGTGGGCGTGATGGTTGCGGTCGCGTCATGAAAGCTCATTCCGTATAAATTGCCACTTTTTGCATGTGCCTTGATCGTGACAGAACTCTTTCTTTGAGCGTTCTTGCTCTTGTCCTTTATCTCGAGGTGCTCTTTTGGCTTGGTGGTGTGATCTGTCCACAAACCGACGATCTCTCTGACGTTGGCAAAATCGGAGGTGATGTCGAGCAACACATCATAAGGCGGGTGAAAAGAAATCGTTCCTTGTATCGAAGCATTCGTTCCTCCATCGAGGCGAACATCAACTGGTGCAAAAACAAGCCCGTCTCGGTCGATTTCCAGGTGGCCGTCAACATCACGCAGCAGCGCTTTCTCGGATTTGAAGAGCAGGTCGTTGGCGTGAATTGTTTTCGCTTTGGCATCCAGAAAAAGGCGTGGTTGGGCGAAGTCGATGACCTGTGCCTGCACCGTGAGAGGGGACTGGCCAATGTGTACCTGTAGGTCTTTTGCGAGCATGCCTGTGTCAGTCAGTTTGATGCGTCCGTTGATATGACTCAGGTCGGCGATGAATCTTGTCGCATGAAGCCCTGCGTCGCGCAGAGTCAGAGTCATTTCAGGGCGATTGTCTTGTGGTTGTCCCCGTTGACTGATGCTCAGATCCGCCTGACCATGCAATTGTAACTTTTTCAAGAGAGGTAGGGTGTCTGTCACGCGGGCTAGTTCATTAGCGGTCAGGAGAGCATCAATTGTAAGGCTGTCTGGCTCTTCTTGCAGGTAGCTGCCTGAAACATGCCCCTTGAGGGAGGACCATGTAAGAGAACCATGGTCGAGGCTTATCTTTTGCGGTGTTATCGTGCTGTGCAGAGCCAACTGGTCTTCTGCTCCGGGTGGGAACTCAAGTCCTGAAGCGTGTTTGATGCTGAGTTGCGACAGGTCTGCCTGCAGGTCCAGGTTGAGTCGGTCCAGAGGCCCTTCGAGGTGACCTTTTACCTCGATTTCGCCACTTATTTGCAGAAGGTCCTGCCGGAGTTGCCATTCTTCCAGGAAGGCCTCAGACTGTATTTTCCCGTTCACATCCAGCGTTGATAGAACCTGCTTGTCTTCGCCGAATTCACCGGCTCCCGCGAGGGTCAATTGGGTCGAGCCGATCTTACCTATGCCTTTGTCGATTTGCCATTTGTCGCCGTTTATGCCGAAGGACAAAGAGTCGAGCTCGGCATCAGGGCCGTTTTGCATAGCCCAACCGATATTTAGTAAAGTTCCTTTGAATTTCTCAAGTTGCCATTTTTGACCTTGTCCGGGTTCCTTCTGGAAGAGGATCTGTGCCTGTCTGATCTCTGCGGAGCCTTGATCCTGAAGATGCTGACGAACTTGTTGCAGATCTTCCTGATGATCGGGGAGCCAACGTTTGATAGCTGAAATTGGCAGGCTGCCGTTAAGGATTGTAACCGTTGCCGAGAAGGGTTCTGACTGCGGCGTCCAGCTGATCTCTCCTGCCAGTCGGGAGGCATCGACCTGCAAGGAAAGGTCCTCGATGCCGGGATGCTCTCCTTGAAGATGCAAACGACCACTGGCCATCAGGTTTTTCACGGGAACCGGATGCGCGTAGTCGGTATTGGGACGCATGGTCATGTTGTTTGAAGACAGGCTGATTTGAAAATCAATCTCTTCGCTTGGAGCCCCCGCTAAATGCAGGTGTAGATTACTTGTTCCTTTGATGAAATCTTTATTTGCTTGCTTGGAAAAGGCCTCTCGGAGACTTTCGAGCTCAAGATTTTTTGCGTCCAGGTCGAAGTCGAAATAGGGCTCCAGTCTCTGGTTATTGTCAACTCGCAAGCCGCCTTGCCCTTGTAACCGGCAGAGGCTTTTGCTCTTCTGATTGGGGAGCGTCAGCTGTCCTTTGATGTCAACCTGGAAAGTTTCGTTGAGTTGAATGTCGGTGACTCCGGCATTCAACTCGCTGAACTCGAAGCGCTGCATCGCCTGGTCGGTATCTGTCGATTCGACCACCAGGGTGCCGTCGATGATCTCCAGAGCCGCAATACTGAATATCTGCAAAAACTCCTGATCGATCTCCTGCGATGCTTGCGGTGAGCGGTTGCTGTCTCCGGTGACTGTGTCGGTTGTCGTTTTGATGAGGATTTGAGGCTGGCTCAGGCTGATTTCGGCAAACTCGAACTTGCGCTCCAGGAGACCTCTCCAACGCAGGGCCACCAGGACCTTTTCTGTCTCGACCTGAAGCTTCGAACTGCTATCACCTAGCTGTAACCCGCTGATATGTAAGGCCAGTTTGGCATCATGCAGCTTGTATTCGATTTCGCCCAGGGTCACGGGCAGTGACAGCAGGGACGAAAGCTCTTCTTCCGCATTTTTCCGGTAATTGTTGAGATCAAAGGTGAAAAGAAAATAGGCAATTGAGACCGCTGCCAGAATGGCGATGGTCAAGAAGCTGTAAAACAGCAGACGTTTGCTCTGTACTGGTTGCGAGGGCTGTTCCGTCATGAGTCCTCAGCGGTCGTCTTCGGAGTCTCCAGTAATGCCTCCTGCTCCGTTAGGCGCGGTATGAGAACCGTGAAGGAGCTGCCTTCGCCGACCGTACTTTCGGCATTGATCGTGCCACCATGTAGAATGATAATCTCTCTAGCCAGGCAAAGTCCGAGGCCCACTCCTCCTGTATCGCGCGTATCACCTGTGTCGAGTTTGTGAAACGGCGAGAAAATTGATTTCAGCTCATGCTCTGGAATGCCGATACCCTGGTCAGTGACACAGATAGAGACCTCTCGTTCATTGCTCTGCGCCGTGAGGTTGATGTTGCCTCCCTGAGGAGAGTAGCGACAGGCGTTCTCCAGAAGTTGTGTGATGACCTGGTTCAGTTCTTTGTGGTTACCGTAGATCGCTGCCTCTGTCTGACAGCTGACCTTGATGACGTGGTGCTTCTTGCAGTCGCGGGTATTGGCTTGAACTTTTTCCAACAGCTTCCGAATAGGCAGGTATTCATAATCAATCCGTGTCCGGTCTGTTTTGAGCCGCCTGATATCCAGGAACCTGTTGATCAGTTCCGTTAGTTTTTCTGCCTCCTGGCAGATGATATTTATGTGGCGTCTGTGTTGCTCTGAGAGGTCCTGTTCCCCTTGCAGAAGTTCGGCAAAGCCACTGATCGCCGTCAGCGGGGTGCGCATTTCGTGACTCATCGCCGAGAGAAGCTCATCCTTGATCTTTGTCAGCTCCTTGCGTTCGGTCACATCCTGGGCGACCTCGAGACGAACCAGTCGACCATCGGTCCAACGAATGGCCTTGTCAAAGCATTCGTACCAACGTTTGGTCTTGGTGTTGAGAAATTCCCACACCACCGGGTCGCCAGGCTCACCATTGTCGAGGAGTTGTGGATTGGTACAAAACTCACAGGGTTGATCCATGTTGGCCTGCAGATAGTGATAGCATTTGCGCTTTTGCCAGTCCGGTCCAAAAAAGTCGACAGCAAAGCGATTCACGTAAAGCAGTTCGTAGGTTTCCAGATCGGCAACGTAGATAACGGCGTTCATAGAATCGAAGAGGGTGTTGAGCTGATGGATGTGGTCCTGCATTTCTTTCTGGCTTTTGTCGCGCTCCACTTCGAGAGCTTCTTCATTGCTGCGTAGCTTCTGCAGGCTGTGGGTCAGGTAAAGGTAAAGCAGACTTGCCGTGACCACCACAAAAAGCCAGCCCTTTATAGTCTGTGCTTGTGTCAGCTGGATCGGGTCGCTAATGAACCACGCCAGTATGGTGTCGGAGAAGTAAATCCACAGGAAGGCGAAAATAGAGTAGAAAATCGCTGCCCGTGCTGCTGTGCGTTGATGCAGAGCTCTTCTGCTCTGTAGATTGGTTGAAGGCATTTGGCTGTGGAACCTGTTGTCTGTATTGAAATTGAATCTGGCGTCAAAAGTTCCTTAAGAGAATCGGGTTGAAGGAACAGGATGAACGTTATTATAACCGTATTTTTGAGCCTGTGGCGGAATTTATCGTTCTTTTTGTTGCAGGTGGCTCTGTGTGCGTCTGACGAATTACAAGTCTAGCGCCGTCGGTGCAAAGTGCAGGGCCACCAGCAACTCCGACAAGTCTTCCGGAAAGGGTGCTTTGACGGTAATGGTCCGCTCATCATTTGAGCGGGGAAAGGTCAACTGGTGACAATGCAAAAAAGGCCGGTCCAACTCATTAATGAGTTCCCCTCGATAACGGACGTCGCCAATGATGGGATGGCCCGATACTGCCAGTTGATGTCTGATCTGATGGTGGCGGCCGGTGACTAGTTGCAACTCAAGCAAAGTGTAGTTTTCTGTTGAGGCCAGCGGCTTGTACCTGGTCAACGCCTCTTTAATTTTACCTTTGGCGGGAACCTCGCTGGCGAGCTCTCCGGACTCGGTGAGCTTGCCGCTGACCAGTGCCAGATAACTTTTGCTGAACTGGCCCGCAATCATCATTTGACCAAACTTGCTGATTGCCGCGCGACCCTTGCCAAACAGAACCGCGCCTGAGGTCCCTATGTCGAGGCGATGAACTGGCGAGACCTGAAAGTTTTCTTTGCGTAGGGATAAAAAGTCCTGAACGTGGTGCAGGAGGTTGTCTTCATGGCCCACAGCGCGATGGATGGCCAGGCCAGCTGGTTTGTTGAGAACTATACTGTTTGAGTCTTCGTAGAGAATCTGCTCGGGTTTGACAGGGAGTTTTTCGATACATTCAAGCCAGCGTTGTGAGTTTTTGACAGCAATCGTCTCGCCGACGCTGCTGAGCCTGCTGGCTTCGGCTGTGTCCTCGTTAACGGTTACTCGCTGCTTTTTGCAGAGCTGACGCAGAAAGGCGATAGGCGCGGTCGGAACCCTCAGCGCCAGCGCCTCGTGCAGGGGCATATTTTCTTCACGTAGATTGATTTTCCATTTCGTCATAATCCCTTCTTAACACAGTTGTTGCGGGTTTGCGAGGCTGCTCTGCGCAGAGGTGTAAAAACCATGCTCAGGAGGTATTAAATCTCCTTTACTCCGCTGCCATAGCTTGCTAACATCTGCGGCTAATTACTGCCCGTCTGTGGATTCTACCTGGGCACGATGAATTGAACAGTTTGTTAGAGGGTCAGGGCGCTGCAATCGCCCTTTCAGCATCGACTCCCCAATGAAAATAAAACGTATCGAAATTACTGGTTTTAAGTCGTTTGTCGAGCGCACCGTCCTCGATTTCGACGATGGCATTACCTCGATCGTTGGCCCGAACGGCTGCGGCAAGAGTAATGTTGTTGACGCAATCCGCTGGGTCATGGGTGAACAGAACGCCCGCTACCTACGCGGCAAATTGATGGAAGATGTTATCTTCGGCGGGAGTGAAAGCCGCAAGCCTCTCGGTATGGCCGAAGTGTCCCTGATTATGGATAATTCAGCCGGCATAGCTCCCGCAGCTTTCCGCGAATATTCCGAGATCCAGATTACCCGGCGCCTCTACCGCAACGGCGAGAGCGAGTACCTGCTGAACAAGGCCTCCTGCCGTCTTCTCGATATCACAGAGCTTTTCATGGACACAGGGGTGGGAAACCGCGCCTATTCGATCATTGAACAGGGCAAGATCGGCATGATTATCAATGCCAAGCCCGAAGATCGCCGCAGCCTGATCGAAGAGGCCGCCGGCGTTACCAAGTTCAAGGCCCGTAAAAAGTCTGCTCTCCGAAAAATAGATGCAACCCGTCAGAACCTGTTACGTCTCGGTGACATCGTCAGCGAGGTGCGGCGGCAAATGAACAGTCTGAAACGACAAGCTCAACGGGCGCAACGTTTCCGTGAGTTCCGCGAAGAGTTGCGTGGGCTGGAACTGCAGTTTGGTTTGCGGCAGCATGCGGAGTTGAGTGAAAGGGCCAGGCAGGTGGGTAGCTCTGCTGAAGAGCAAACCGGGCAGGTCGACAGCGCGATCCGACGGCTTGAGCAGACGGAGCTTGATCTTGAACATGCTCGTTTAACTCATACCGAGCGTGATAAAGAAGCGACCCAGGGTCAGACCGGAGTGTTTCATCTGACCGGTGAGATCCAACGCATTGAAAGCCGTCTGGAGTTCGGTGCGAAAGAAGTAGAGACTCTTGATCGGCAGCAGGAAAAGATCGCTGCCGAGCTGACTGATAGCGACCGCCGCTTCGCCACTTCTGTGCAGGAAGAGGAGGGCCTGCGTCAAAACCAGCAGGACCAGAGCCTTATCTTTGCCGAGGAAGAGGCCAGACTGGCTGCGAGCGAAGATGTTCTTCTTGATCTGACAGAGCAGGAAGAGAGCCTTGGCCGTCAGTTGGAGCAGGCGAGGCAGAAGCTTTATCATCTGCTCGCTGAACTGACCCGCATGAGCAGCCAGCAGGAAGAGGCCGATCGGCGTCTTGCCGTTCTTGCCGACCTGAACGAGCGCAACCGTCAGGAGGCTGTTGCGGTGACTGGTCAGCTTGAGCGTCTGCAGAACAACAGCAGCAGTCTCTCGGGCACTCTTGAAGTTATTGAGAAAGAACGTGGCGGTCTGGTTGTAAAGCGGCAACAGCTGCAGGAACGCCAGGTTCACCTTAAGGAGCAGGTCGAGCAGGTCGAGAACGAACTGCTGCAGCGTCGTGAGGAGCTAAGCCGTCAACGCTCCCGGCTGGAATCCCTGCAACAACTCGAACGCAACCTGGAAGGCTACGGTCGCGGCGTCAAGGCACTGCTCTCTGAGGCACAGCACAAGGCCCGAATGAAGGGTCTGGTTGCCGACATCATCGATGTCCCGGCACGTTACGAGACGGCTATAGAGGCTGTTCTTGGCGAACGTGTCCAGGCTTTGCTGCCCGACAACCTGGAGAGCACCCAGCAGGCGTTGGCCTACTTGAGCGACAACGAAGGGCGTTGTACCTTCCTGCTGCCAGAAAGCCCGGCGGCCGATGCGCCGGAGATGCCGGGCGGAACAGCTCTTGTTGGCCTGGTGACGGGTCTTAGTGGCATCCAGGAGGTTGTGTTCCGACTGATTTCAGGGGCTTACCTGGTCGATGACCTGACTGACTATTTCACGCAGAAGCTGCCCTTTGGTGTCACACTCGTTACCGAGGATGGCAACCTCCTGACCCATCGTGGCGAGGTAACAGGTGGTGGTCGTCAGGCGCTTGATCAAGGGTTGCTGCATAAGAAGCGGGAGATGAAGGAGCTGGAAAAACAGGTGAAAACCCTCGATGTCGAGGTGAACTCACTGAACCAGCGCCGCGAAACCATGCGTGATGAAGCCCAGACGACGGAAATTTCCCTGCGGCGCACCGAGCAGGAGCTGCATCATCAGGAAATCCGCGTGGTTGATAGTCGTAAAGACCTTGATGGCTTACAGCAGGAAGATGCCCGACTCCAGGAACGTATCGAAGTCCTCAGCCTCGAGGAAGAGCAACTCCACGAGGAGCATGAGACTTTGCAGAAGACTTTGCGGACCTCTACGGACACGCGCGTTTCGAGCGAAGGGGAGCAACGCGAACTGGAAGCTCTTGTCACTCGTTTGCAGAAGGAACTTCAGACCTTGCGAGAGCAGGGCAACGAGGCGCGTCAGGGCGTGACGACATTGAAGGTTAGCCTGGCAAGTCTACGAGAGCGTGAAGAGAGCAGTCGTAATGCTCTTGAGCGCCTTGGCCGCTTGCGGGAGGACCTCAGCCAGAGGCAGGTTGCTCTCAAGCAGGACGCTGTTGAAGCCGTTGAGAAGCAGGCCGCCCTTCGTAGTGAAGCTGAAGAGCTGAAAGTGGAGATGGAGGTTCTCTATCGCAAGCGCGTTGAACAGGAAGGCTCCCTTGCCGGTTTACGGGAACGCTTTGAAGAGAGTCGACAGGAAATTGAACGTCGCGAGGGTGACCTCAAACAACTTCGCTCAAAGGCTCAGGAGCTGCGAGAAGATCTGACTTCACGGCAGATGCAGAGTCGAGAGTTGCAGCTTGAAATCGAGCATATGCAGCAGGCTTTCCTGGACCGACACAGGATAGATTTGACCGATCCCGAGGTGGCCGACAGCTTTGATGCGGAGTTTGATGAGGTCGCTGCTGTGGAACGTCGTGATTATCTGCAGAAACGCATCGACGATATTGGCGAGGTCAACCTGATGGCCATCGATGAGTTCCAGGAGCTTGAAGAGCGTTACACCTTCTTGAGTGAGCAGCAGGAGGACTTGCAGACTTCTCTGGAGGGCCTCCAGGCCGCGATTTCCAAGATCAACCGAACCACCCGTAAGCGCTTCCGGGAAACTTTTGACCTGGTTAATGAGCGCTTCCGCGAGCTCTTCCCTCAACTCTTTAACGGAGGGCAGGCTGAACTGGTCCTGACCGATGAAAACGACCTCCTTGAGACGGGAATCGAGGTGGTTGCACAGCCGCCGGGCAAGAAGCTGCAGAATGTGACCTTGCTCTCCGGCGGAGAAAAGGCTTTGACGGCCGTTGCCATGATCTTCTCAATCTTTCAGATCAAGCCGTCCCCGTTCTGTCTGCTTGACGAAGTTGACGCCCCACTGGATGACGCCAACATCGGGCGCTTCAATGAAATCGTTGCGACCATGGCCAAGACGTCACAATTCATTATCATTACTCACAACAAACGAACCATGGAAATTGCCGACAACCTCTATGGCATCACCATGGAGGAGCCCGGAATGTCCAAGCTTGTCTCTGTGTGCATGAAAGAGGTCGCTTAAATTATGCCTTTCAAACCCTTGTTAAATGCACTGGTAGAGCGAGTCCCCGGAGCCCAGGGGGCGATTATCGCTGACTGGGAAGGTGAGTCAGTCGATCAGGTTGGCATCATGGATGATTACGACCTCAAGGTGATTGGCGCACACAAGGGGGATGACGAGCTCAAAGAGATTGTGATTACGACCAATCAGGCACAAACGGTTATCATGCCGGTGACTGAAGACTACTACCTGGTTTTGACTCTGGACCGTTCCGACATGTTGGGTCGTGCACTGCTGGAAGCCAGACGCTGTATTCAGGCGCTATACCGAGAAATTGTCTAAAATCATAATTACAGAAAGAGCTGTAAGATAACTCTTTAAATTTTCACTCTAAACCGTCTGTTGATGATTCTATAGCAGACTGTTTTTTTATCTGCTTCAGGACAAGTTATGAAATTCGAACTCTGGTTACAAAAAATTGCTGACTTTCTCGTAACGGCAGGTGTCGCGGCCGAAGACGGGCCGATGGCTGCGCTGGCATTGATTTTTCTGGTGCTGACATTCTGCTCTCTCGGAATCGTTGTTCTGCTTTTGAGAAGAAATCTACGGACTCAGAAAACTGCTGATGAGCCTCAGGATGATGCTCCTGTGGAGACTCCGGAGGCTACTGGTGAGGCTGAAGAAAGCGCTGAAGTTGCTGACCCCTCTGAACCGATCCCTGCTGAAGAAACTCCGGTTGATGCTGAGCCAGAAACGATGGCTGTCGAAGAGGTTGTTGAAAAGGAACCTGTCAGTCTCTACCATCGTATGCGGCAAGGGTTGGCCAAAACCCGCAGTTCACTGGTCGGGCGAATGGATGACCTGCTTGGCAGCCACGTCCGTCTTGATGATGAATTCCTCGAAGAGATGGAAGAGTTGCTGATTACTGCAGACTTCGGAATGCAGACGACTCAGGAGCTGGTGCAGGCTCTGGCCGGACGACTCAAGGAGATCGATCCAAATGAGCCAGCACAATTGCATGACGTGCTGAGTGAAGAAATTCGCGCTCGCTTGAAAACCGGTTCGTCAGAGTGGCCTGTCCCGGAGAATGGTCCGCTGGTGATAATGGTCGTCGGCGTCAATGGTGTGGGTAAGACTACGACAATTGGCAAGTTGGCCAAGCAGTTCTCTGACCAGGGGAAAAAGGTGGTTCTAGGTGCCGGTGATACTTTTCGTGCAGCTGCTGCAGAACAGCTCGAAGTCTGGGGTGAACGCTCCGGTGCGGAGGTGATTCGTCATACCGAAGGCTCCGATCCTGGCGCTGTTGCTTTTGATGCGGCCAAAGCGGCTGTGGCCCGCAAAGCGGATGTCCTGATCCTCGACACCGCTGGTCGTTTACACACCAAGGTCAACCTGATGGAGGAACTGAAAAAGGTTCGGCGCGTTATTGACCGTGAAATCCCCGGAGCTCCCCATGATACCTTGCTGGTTCTTGATGCCACCACCGGCCAGAACGCCCTGATTCAGGCGCGCTCCTTCCAGGATGCCGTGGATGTGTCGGGTATTGTGCTGACCAAGTTGGACGGAACCGCTAAAGGGGGGATTGTTGTGGCTATCAGCTCACAGCTTGAGTTGCCCGTACGTTTAATCGGGATCGGTGAAGGTGTCTCGGACCTGCGTCATTTTGATGCTGATGAATTTGTTGCAGCGCTCTTTGCTAACAATTGAGATCGCTTGACTTTATGTATTCTTTAACCTAGGCTAAATTTTATTCTTAAGGGGGAGCTTTAAGTGGCCTTGGAAGCGATTAAGCGGCTTGAAAAACTTGTTGATCGGCTGTTGTCTGACCGTGCCGACCTGCAGGAGCGCAATCTGGAAGTCACCGCAGAACGTGATCGATTGCTGCAAGACCGCTCCCGGGTTACCGATGAACTGGACAAGTTGCTGGATAAACTTGAGCGCCTTGAGGGGAAGAATAAATGAAACAGAGCGTCCAGGTCTCCATTCTCGGCCAGCAATTTAATCTCAAAAGTGCCGCTCCCCCCGAACAGGTTCACCGGGTCGCCCGATTTGTTGAAGATCAGATTTCCCAGGTGACATCAAGCGGTCGTGCTGTTGATTCTTTGCAGGCGGCGATTCTGGCTTTGCTCAATGTCTCCGCGGCACATCTTGGTGGCGAGCCTGCTCCCGATAGCTCGGAAGCAGAAAAGCAGCGCCTGGGGCAGTTGATAGAAAAGATAGAAGCAGCTTTGGGTTAGAAGTGCTACAATAGAGTTCAAAAGTTAGTTAGCTTTTTTAAAAAAGCATCTCCGTACGGAGATTTTACGATAGATTGGCTGATGGTCTTGCCGCCCGAGCAGGGCGTTTTGAAAAAACAACGTGATACATGTTGCATCAATATTTATGAATCCAGGAACTCCAGAATCTTTTGTTAAGGGCAGGCAACGACTTAAACCTGGTCGCCGTCTGTTTTTTGTGGACAACCCGACTCGTATGATTTGATACGACTTTTCGCGTCGTTATAGCCCGTCCTCTATCTGAATCCTTCCGTCCGGAGATCTCGAATCACGGGATCTCTGCCATGCCCAAGCGATCCATAAGATCACATTTTCTGGCCGAGCGTAAATCTCGCTCAAGTCAAATCAGTGCCGATTCGAGCTCAGAAATTCAAAGGCGCTTTATGTGCTCCGGTCTCTTCCGTGATGCCCGCTGTCTGGCTCTCTACAGCGCCATTCATAACGAGGTCAGCACTGACGTGATCGTCGAGCAAGCTCTTGATAGTGATAAATCTCTGGTCTTTCCGCGGGTTAGTGGAGAGGCTCTCGAGTTTGTCGTGATTGAGAGCCCCGCAGAACTGATCTCTGGTGCCTTTGGTGTGAAAGAGCCGAAGGGCTGTAATTTGGTCCCGGTCGAGAAAATTGATCTGATTGTTGTCCCCGGTGTCGCATTTGACCAAAGGGGGCATCGGCTTGGTTACGGGCGAGGTTATTATGACCGTGCCTTGGCAAAGTGCCAGAGTCATTGCATGAAAGTTGGCTTTGCCTATGATTTCCAGCTGGTCGAGGAATTGCCAGCGACAGACTATGATGAGACGCTTTCCATGTTGATTACGGAGAGTCAAACGTTAAACTTTTCCGCCTGTTGACCGCTAAAGCGGCCGGAGGCGTTTCACGAAAACAATGCCAATTAGGGAGGTGACGGCTTTGAATACAGAAATGATAATTTACCTGATTGCTGGTTTGGTTGTTGGCGGTGTCATCGGCGCGGTACTTCGAAGTAAATCTTCGGGGTCCAAACTTGCCAACGCTGAGCGTGAAGCAGCACAGATCGTCGAGAGTTCGAAAAAAGAGGCTGAGACTATTCGCAAAGAGGCGGAGATCCAGTCCAAAGATGTTGTTTTTAAAGCAAAGGCCGCTTGGGAAGATGAGATTCGAGAATCACGCAAGGAGCTTCAGTCCCAGGAAAAAAGGCTGGTGCAGAAAGAGGAAAACCTTGATCGCAAGGTCTCTCAGGTTGAAACCCGTGATCATGATCTGACACGTCGTGAGCAGTCCCTGCTGGATCGTGATCGCAACCTTCAACAGCGAACCGATGAGGTCGAGGCGCTGATTGCAGAGCAACGCGTCAAATTGGAAAAAGTTTCGGGCTTGAGCTCGGAAGAGGCCAAACAACAGCTGATCATAGCGATGGAGAGCGAGGCACGTCACGACGCTGCCAGGTTGATCAAACAGATTGAGGACGAGGCAAAAGAAAACGCCGACAAGAAAGCCAAGAAGATCCTTTCGCTGACGATTCAACGTTATGCCGGCGATTATGTCGCTGAGAAGACAATCAACTCCGTGGCCTTGCCAAGTGACGAGATGAAGGGTCGGATTATCGGTCGTGAAGGACGTAATATCCGCGCGATTGAGGCCGCAACCGGTATTGATCTGATTATCGATGATACTCCTGAGGCGGTGATTATCTCAAGCTTTAATCCGGTTCGCCGGGAAGTTGCCCGGCTCTCTCTGGAGCGTCTGATCACCGATGGCCGTATTCACCCCTCACGTATTGAGGAGGTGGTCAAGAAGGCTGAGCAGGAGGTTGAGGGCACGATCCGCGAGGCGGGAGAGCAGGCCACCTTTGATGTTGGCGTGCATGGCATCCATCCAGAGATTGTTAAATTGGTCGGTCGTCTGCGTTATCGAACCTCTTACGGGCAGAATGTCCTGCAGCACTCCCTGGAGGTTGCGTTCCTCTGTGGCATCATGGCCGCTGAGCTTGGCCTCGATATCAAGCAGGCCAAACGAGCTGGATTGCTGCATGATATCGGCAAGGCTGTCGACCATGAAATTGAAGGTTCGCATGCCGTTATCGGTGGTGACCTGGCCCGCAAGCATGGTGAGTCCCCGGAGATCGTCCACGCCATAGCCGCCCACCATGAAGATGAGAAGCCCGATACGATCCTTGCTGTGTTGGTTCAGGCTGCCGACGCCCTGTCCGGTGCGCGGCCTGGTGCTCGTCGCGAAATGCTCGAAACCTACGTCAAGCGACTTGATGATCTTGAGCGGATCGGTACCTCCTTTAACGGGGTTACTTCCTGCTACGCAATCCAGGCCGGGCGCGAGATTCGCGTTATGGTCTCCAGCGAGGTTGTTTCTGATGATCAGTCACATGTTATGGCAAAAGATATCGCCCGCAAGATTGAAGATGAAATGACCTACCCCGGTCAGATCAGGGTCAACGTCATTCGTGAGACGCGAGCGACTGATTACGCTAAATAAACGAGTAATACCGGTCGCACAAGAAATGGTTGATGTGGGGAGATGGCTTATGCCATTTCCCCATTTCCCACTCTTGCTGACTCTTTTTAGTCTCTGGAGTTGTTTTGAAGATTCTTTTTATCGGTGACATCATCGGTCGCCCTGGGCGACAACTTATCCGTGACCTGCTGCCCCGTCTGGTTGATCAGCATATGATCGATCTTGTGATCGCCAACGGTGAAAATGCTGCTGCAGGTTTTGGCCTGACGCCTGACGTCGTCAGTGAACTCTTTGATCTTGGGATCGATGTTCTGACGACCGGGAACCATGTTTGGGACAAGCGTGACGGGCTGGTCTGCCTGGACCAGGAGCCAGCGCTTCTGAGGCCGGCCAACTATCCTGAAGGGGCTCCAGGGCGTGGGGTTGGTATTTATGAGACGGCCGCGGGTATTTCCGTGGCGGTGGTGAACCTTGAAGGACGCGTGTTCATGAACGGGCTCGATTGTCCTTTCCGGAAAGCTGATGCAATTCTCGCTGAACTCGGTGCGGAGCAACGGATTGTCTTCGTTGACTTTCACGCTGAAGCAACCAGTGAAAAAGGTGCCCTCGGTGCTTACCTTGACGGTCGGGTCAGCGCTGTGGTCGGTACTCATACTCATGTTCAGACTGCTGATGAGAGAGTCATGCCGGGAGGCACTGCCTTTATTAGTGATGCCGGTATGTCTGGCGCGCGTGATTCAGTGATAGGAATTCGCAAGGAATTATCTGTCCAGCGCTTTTTGACCCAGATGCCGGTTCGCTACGAAATTGCCAAGAAGGATCCGGTGCTCTGTGGTGTTGTTGTCTCAATTGATGAGTCGACCGGGAGGGCTCTGCAGATAGAGCGGGTCATGGAGCTGGGTAATTGAGGTGTCTGCCTGTCTGCGGAGGCAGGCAAGGTGAAGATTTAAACTAAACACACTGAATAATTGGTATTGAAAATGAATTTTGTCGAAGAGTTGACCTGGCGCGGCATGATCCACGACATCACGCCCGGGACGGAAGAGCAGCTTAAAAAAGAAGTGACTGCAGCCTACGTTGGGATCGACCCGACTGCTGATTCACTGCATATCGGCCACCTGGTCAGCGTGATGATGCTTAAACATCTCCAGATCGCCGGCCATAAACCGATTGCACTTGTCGGCGGAGCGACCGGTATGATCGGTGATCCGTCGGGGAAGTCGACCGAGCGCAATCTGCTCGACGAGCAGACTCTCCGTCATAACGAGGAATGTTTGAAAAGGCAATTGGCGAAGTTCCTCGAGTTCGAATCCAATGCCGCCAATGCCGCCGAACTGGTCAATAATTATGACTGGATGAAAGATTTCAGTTTTCTGGAGTTTATCCGCGACATCGGCAAGCATATTACGGTCAACTACATGATGGCCAAGGACAGTGTAAAAAAACGACTCGGTGAAGAAGGCAAGGCAGGGTTGTCATTCACTGAGTTCACGTATCAGTTGGTTCAGGGGACCGATTTTTTACACCTGTATCGAGAGAAGAACTGTAAGTTGCAGATGGGCGGGTCCGACCAATGGGGGAACATCATAACAGGCACAGAGCTCATCCGTCGCAAGGAAGGCGGTCAAGCTTTTGCCCTGACATGCCCACTCATTACCAAGGC
This sequence comes from Desulfuromonadales bacterium, assembly GCA_012974435.1. Taxonomy (GTDB): domain Bacteria; phylum Desulfobacterota; class Desulfuromonadia; order Desulfuromonadales; family BM103; genus M0040. The sequence goes on from JAAXQF010000262.1 coordinate 31,013, forward strand.
GGACGGTGGTAAATTCGGAAAAACAGAAAGCGGCAACGTTTGGCTTGACCCGAAACTGACCACGCCGTACAAATTCTATCAGTTCTGGCTCAATGTCTCTGATGCCGATGCCGAGAAGTATATTAAGATCTTCACGCTCTTAAGCCAGGAAGAAGTGACAGCTCTAGTCAAGGAGCAGGAGACTGCACCGCACCTGCGACCGCTGCAGAAGCGCCTGGCAAAAGAGGTCACCTGCATGGTCCATGACGAAGACGAATACAACAAGGCTGTGGAAGCCTCAGAGATCCTTTTTGGCAAAGCCACGACCGAAAGCCTGGCAAAACTGGATAAGGAGACCTTCCTTTCGGTGTTTGAAGGTGTGCCAACCTATGAGGTCGAACGTGACAAATTCGATACCGGTGTGCCGGTCGTCGAACTGCTCGCTACTGAAACAGCCGCTTTCCCTTCTAAGGGTGAATTGCGCCGTACGATAAAAGGAAACGGTCTCAGCCTGAACAAGGCCAAGCTGACCGATCAGGAATACCTTGTGACCGAGGCAGACCTGATCAACGGATCTTACATTTTGGTACAGAAGGGCAAGAAGAATTACACGATCATTGAGGCGGTGTAACTCCTCTAGATTTGTATCCCGGTGCGCTATTATTTTTACGAAATGAAAGTTTTCTACTAGAGACGTCTTGAGACCATTAAGTTTCAGGGCGTTTTCTTTTAGAAGTTATTGTCTGAACAAAGGCGAAAGCTACTAAGACTGCTACGCTTACCAAGAAAGCCTGCCAGGGAACTGGCAGAACGTTTCTATTTGTTCTGTGTTGTCGACAAAGACTTCTTGCGGCAGCTCAACCAAAAAGAGCTTCCTCTCCCTGATGGTGTCCATGAAGGTTATATGAATTCAGGCGGATCGATCTGGGTTTGCTTGTTGATGTGGGAGGCAGGGTTGACCGTCTCTAATGGCCAAGCACGTCGATTGGACAAGCAGGGGGTGTTAAGTTTAACGGTGTGGGAATTAATAGTGCAGATATGGAAATCGAACCATCCGGAGAGGTGATTATTCAGACGGGAAGGCGCCGTTTAGCGCATGTAAATTTCACTTAAAAACAGCTAGTTGCAGAGGTCTTGATTCTTTTTAAAAAAAACCTGAAAAAAACCCTTGACTATATGGGCTATCTCCTTTAAATTCCCCCCTCGTTGCAAGGAAAACGGCGACGAAAAAAAACGCAAAATACTCTCCTGTCACAACGGTGACGGAAGAGTTAGCACCGGGTCTTTGAAAACTAAATAGCAGAAATTTGTTAAAGGTTTGTGGGAAACAAACCAAAAAGAGAAACAAACAGAATCAATACTATACAGTTATACAACTGGAGAGTTTGATCCTGGCTCAGAACGAACGTTGGCGGTATGCTTAACACATGCAAGTCGTACGTGAAAGCTTCCTTCGGGAAGTGATTAAAGTGGCGCACGGGTGAGTAACACGTGGATAATCTACCCGACAATCAGGGATAACATTTCGAAAGGAATGCTAATACCTAATAAGCCTACGCCCTCTTCGGAGGAAGTAGGAAAAGGTGGGGACCTTCGGGCCTGCCGTTGTTGGATGAGTCCGCGGCCCATTAGCTAGTTGGTAGGGTAATGGCCTACCAAGGCTACGATGGGTAGCTGGTCTGAGAGGATGATCAGCCACACTGGAACTGAGACACGGTCCAGACTCCTACGGGAGGCAGCAGTGGGGAA
>JAAXQF010000604.1 GCA_012974435.1 Desulfuromonadales bacterium
CCGGCGCCCTCTTCTGCAAAAGAGCCAGAATTGGCACCTCGCCGGAACGCACCAGCCCGTGCCGCACAGCAAGTGGCCCGATCAGTTCAAATACCACCACGGATCCAAGCACGATCGTTTCAAGGAGTTTGCCGCCAACCGGCCAATTATGAGCAAGCTGACCGGCAAGGCCGATAGCGACGCCTGCCTGAGCCATCAGGGTCAGGCCAACATAAGCTTTTTCGTTCGGACCAAAAGCGCCAAGGCGAGCACCGATAGCCGCTCCCAACAACTTGCCAAGAGTACGGGCAATTACATAAGCCACGCCGAGGAGACCGATATGGGTCAGAGTTTCGATATGCAGGTTCGCACCGGCCAAAACGAAGAAAGCCACATACAGCAGGTAATCAACCTGGCGAATATCACTCTGCAACCTGTGCCAGCGAGGGCAACTGTTAGCCAGGATCATGCCCAACACCAGGCTCGCCAGCAAAGGATCGACCTGTAAGGTACGGCAGATGGCGACGTTCACGGCAATTCCGCCGAGCATAAGGATCTTGTTCTCACTTGGCAGTTCCAGGCGCTGCGCCCAGACCGACATGGCAAAGCCCATGAAAGCACCCACCAGGACGGGCCCCCCCATTCGCAAAATGAGAACCGACAGGCTTTCGCCCGGGAAGATCAGGAGATGGGCCAGCACGGCAAAGCCGAGCACCGAAACCAGGTTGTTAAAACCGACCAGGGTCAAGACAATCCCCGTCACCGGACCTTCGGCCTCGTACTCACGAATAACCATCAAGGTCGCTGCGGGAGCCGTTGCTACAGCGATAATACCAAGGAAGAGCGCAAAGGTCAGTGAGGTCTGCCAAAGCGTCAGGCCCGGCACGACCTTCTGCAGAAAAGCCATGTTGACCGTCAACACTGCGCCGACAACCAAAGAGAATGTCAGCAGAATCTCGCTGGCGGAGAAGAGCAGGATGCGATGACGCCAGCGATCGAGATGACTGATCTCAAAAAGCCCGCCAATATGCATCAAAATAAGTGCCAATGCCATTTCGGAGAGAGGCCGCAATTCCATCAGGATGTCAGGGGGCAGCAATACCGGCAGATTGAGCAGATGAGCGAAGGATGGACCAATCAGCAGACCGGTCATCAGGTAACCGGTCACTCGCGGAATATGACAAACTGATGCCAGACGGCCGCCAACCAGGGCACCAAGGAAGATAAACGCAAGTGCGATCAACAATGGCAGAAGAGATTCATCCATGGATGCAAAATATCATAGATCAGATGACATAACCAAGTGTAACGGTAGACAAGAACGCACAATGTTCATTATCCCACCGCAGTGGTTTGACGATCCAGAGAGCGGTATTGAATCGCCTCAGCAAGATGATTGACGACAATATCTTCTGAACCGGCAAGATCTGCAATCGTCCGCGCCACCTTGAGTAAACGGGTATAGGTTCGTGCCGACAAACCGAGCCTGTCCGTCACCTGCTTTAACAACTCCTGACCGGCAATATCGGCACGGCAAAAAGCCTGTAACTGCTTGGGCCCCATGCGTGCGTTGCAATGAATCCGTAACCGGGAGAAACGCGCCTGCTGAATCTCGCGGGCCTTCTCCACGCGTCCTCGAATTTCAACACTTGCTTCCGCCGGCCGGGTATCGGAAAGGTCACTGTGCGGGACCCGCGGGACCTCGACCTGCAGATCGATACGATCGAGCAAAGGACCGGAGAGTCGGGTCCGGTAGCGTTGGATCATTGCCGGAGTGCAGGTGCAGCTATGCTGGGAGTCGCCCTGGTAACCACAGGGGCAAGGATTCATTGCGGCGACCAACATAAACGAGGCTGGGTAAGTCAGGCTTTGCGCCGCACGACTGATGCAGACCTGGCCGTCCTCAAGTGGCTGTCGCAGCATTTCAAGGATATTTTTCTTAAACTCAGGCATTTCGTCGAGAAACAACACACCATTGTGTGCTAGAGAGACTTCACCCGGGCGGGGATGAGAGCCGCCTCCGATCAGTCCGGCATCGGAAATCGTATGGTGAGGCGAGCGAAAGACACGTTTGGCCACCAGCGCCTGGCCCTCTGGCAAAAGCCCAAGAATCGAGTGGATTTTGGTAATCTCGAGTGCTTCTTCAAACGTCTGTGCCGGCAGGATCGTAGAGATCCGCCGTGCCAACATGGTTTTACCGCTCCCCGGAGGTCCGGACATCAAGATATTATGGCCGCCGGCCGCGGCAACTTCAAGGGCCCGCTTGACATGTCCCTGACCACGAACCTCGGCAAAATCGACATCGTCCTGCACCGCGTTGCCGATCATCGTAGCAATATCAACCTGGCACACATCCAGAACCCGGTTACCGGTGAGGAAATCAACAACTTCACCCAAATTTTTTGCAGGGTAAACCGGCAAACCATCAACCAGAGCCCCCTCCTCGGCATTGGCGACAGGCAAGATCAAGCCATCAAGATCCCAACGTCGCGCGGCAGCGGCCACCGGCAGGACACCACGTACAGGCTTGATGCCGCCGTCGAGAGAGAGTTCGCCCATAAACAGGAAGCGCCCGGCACGCTCGCTTGAAACCAACCCGGTGGCAGTGAGCAGCCCAACGGCCATGGGCAGATCGAACGCAGTTCCCTCTTTGCGAATATTAGCGGGAGCAAGATTGATGGTAATGCGGCGAGTGGGAAATTCGTAACCGGAATTCTTGATGGCGGACTTGACGCGATCCTTGCTTTCCTTGACCGCGCCCTCGGGCAGGCCAACCGTAGCGAACTGCGGCAGACCCTGGGCGATATCAACCTCTACCTCAACCGGGTAGGCATCGATCCCGAGCAGAGCCCCGGACAAAACCTTGGCGAGCATATATCCCTCCTGATTGTCGATTGCAATACCCCTTAAGTGGGGCAAAAATAAATCCGGAAGAGAGGAACAAAAGAGGTGAGACACTCCCTTTTCCTGCACTACCGGGTACTGCCTTACTGGTGAGCCTGATGCTTTTAGTGTCCCAGATTGTCCAGGTACTTCTCGGCAACAATCGCGGCAATAGCCCCATCGCCAACCGCAGTGGCGATTTGCTTGAGAATTTTCTTACGCACATCCCCGGCTGCAAAAACACCAGGGATTGAGGTTTGACAATCTGAATCAGCCAGAATATAACCTTCCGCATCCAGGTCGAGAATGTCAGCGAGAAAATGTGCTTTCGGTGTCACCCCAACAGCAACGAACATGCCGACAACATCCAGGGCTCGGGTTGAATCGTCCTGACTGTTGCGCAGGACAATACTGGTCACACCGCTGTTATCGCCGATTGCTTCTTCGACGGTGCTGTTCCATACCATCTCGATCTTGTCATTGGCGAAGATGCGCTCCTGCAGAACCTTGGTGGCGCGCAGCTCATCGCGTCGATGCACCATATAAACCTTGCTGGCAAAACGGCAGAGGAAGAGGGCTTCTTCAGCAGCGGTATCGCCGCCACCTATAATGGCTACCGGCACCTCACGGAAGAAAGCGCCGTCGCAAGTGGCACAGTAAGAGACGCCACGTCCGGTGAATGCAACCTCGCCCGGAATGTCCAGCTTGCTCGGCTCGGCTCCGGTAGTAATGATCACAGCGCGGGTCCGGAACTCCTGTCCATCAACGGTAATGATTTTTTCGTCACCCTTATCGACCAGACCGGTGACTTCACCAGTCATCGTTTCCAGACCGAACTCCTGACAATGTTCCTGAAAACGCATCATCAGGTCGGGACCATCGATACCGCCGGGAAAACCGGGGTAATTCTCCACCTTGGTCGTGGTCATCACCTGGCCACCAAGAATCATCCGCTCTACCAGCAGAGTCTTCAACTTGGCCCGCGAGGTGTAAAGACCAGCCGTTAATCCGGCCGGACCACCGCCAATGATCAGTACATCGTAAAGGGTGTCACTCATAGCATCTATCCTGTTCTGTTTTGGTTGCATTGAACTACAGAAAATCGGCGCTTACCATAGCATAGCTGCCGAGAAGAGGGGAAGCCCCCATCCGCACCTTGGTGCTTGATTTCACGATCTTCGTAAGCCTAGTATATAGGAAATAAGGAGTTGCGCTCTCTTATGTCAGGCCAGAGGTCATCAGACCACAAAAATCAAGACCAGAGCTGCCATGATCAACACGATCACGGGCTTCTGGATCACGGCATCACCCGTGGTTTTATCATCGCTATTGGTCTGACCGCTGTTACCCTGGTCGCTGAACTGGTTGGCGGCTTCTGGACCAACTCCCTGGCCCTGCTCTCCGATGCCGCCCACGTGTTCATGGATCTTTTCGCCCTGATCCTGTCACTGGCGGCCATCCACCTGGCAAAGTTTCCGGCCAGCGACACCCGCACCTACGGCTGGCACCGTGCCGAGATTTTCGCCTCGCTGATCAACGGTACCACCTTGCTGTTGATTGCCTTCGGCATTCTCGGAGAGGCCTGGGACCGGCTGCTGCAACCTGAGGCTGTCAAGAGCAAGGAGATGTTCATCATCGCCATAATCGGTCTGGTCATGAACCTGATTGCTGCCAGCCGTTTGCATGGCCACTCCCACGACGACCTCAATGTCCGCAGCGCTTTCCTGCATGTTCTGGGTGATGCCATCGCCTCGGTAGGCGTCATCATCGGCGGCGTCATTATGCTCTACACCGAGTGGTTTGTCCTTGATGCCCTGGTCTCCATGATCATCGTTCTGATCATTAGCTGGGGAGCGACACGCATCCTTCGCGAAGCCGGACACATCCTGCTCGAAGGTGTCCCAAAGCACATTGACATCAACAAACTGGTCGACAAGATGCGTGCAACAGAAGGTGTCAAAGACATTCACCACCTGCACGTCTGGTCAATCTGCTCGCACATCACGGCTCTATCCGCACATATTGATATCGAACCGGACTACCGCTTGCGTCAGGGTGAAATTATCGGTACTCTCGAACAGATGTTGGACCACGATTACCATATCACCCACACGACCATGCAGGGAGAGTGCTCAAGCTGTTTGACCGGACCGATTATTCAACAGCTTAAGCATCGCCCCCGCAAAGCAACCGACGGCCACAATCATCATTCGCACTGAGGACTCATGCATCGTCTTATCAAACCGATTTTCTGGACTTTCCTCTTTCTGGTCATGATGCTCGTCATCGATCAGGTTCTGGTACAGGTTCCCCCTATTCACCCGGCCCACGCTGCAGTCAGCAACTTCTACCAGGATTTCCGCAGCCGTCTCACTGATTTTGCCCTTGGCGCGTATGAGGCAACACCGAAATCGATAGAAGCGGTGATTGCAAAACAGCAGAAAGAGACCACTCCGAAGAAGACCGAGCAAACCAAGGAACTGCAGGCTGAAGCCACGGCCGCACCAAAAACTCAAAAAGCCCAGCGCTACATTTATTCTGACGGCAAAGGAGAGTTGCACTTTGCTGATTCGCTGGACGATGTTCCGGATGAATATCGGGGCCTGGCGCAACCGATGGGGAAATGAACTACTTCGCAGCAATCTACGAGGTATCAATAGCCTGCAACCTTTGCAAAATCACGCAGCAAGCTGCGGGGAATTAGCCCCACTCTTTGTGATTCTCCTGCTGATACTTTACAATAATTCGCCTCCTGAACAAACAAAATCCTCGCCAAAAAGGCGGGGACTTTGTCAACAGTCTGGGCCCGGCATAAATGCCGGTCCCTTTTTTGTTCAGCGAGTGATGCTTATTCTCAAGGCTGCCAGATCTTCAACAGCGCATCGGCCATCTCAGCAGGGCTGTCGGCGACACTGACACCACATTCGGCGAGAAACGCTTTCTTGCTGGCGGCGTCACCTTTGCCACCGGAGATGATCGCGCCGGCATGACCCATACGTTTACCGGCAGGTGCGGTAGCACCGGCGATGAAGGCCGCGACCGGCTTGGTCATATGGTCGCGAACAAATGCGGCGGCCTGCTCTTCGGCATCACCACCGATCTCGCCGATCATGATAATCGACTCGGTCGCCGGATCATCCTCAAACATTTTCAAAACGTCGAGATGGCTGGTGCCGTTGACCGGGTCGCCACCGATACCGACACAGGTGGTTTGACCGATGCCACGGGTAGTCAGCTGCCAGACCGCTTCGTAGGTCAGGGTGCCGGAGCGGGAGACAACACCGACCGGGCCCGGCTTGTGAATGTAACCGGGCATGATGCCGATCTTGCATTCGCCAGGAGTGATCACGCCCGGGCAGTTGGGACCAACCAGGCGGCAGTTCTTGCCTTCCATATATTTCTTAACCTTGACCATGTCCAGCACCGGTACGCCTTCGGTGATACAGATTACAAGCTCGATACCGGCATCGACCGCCTCCAGGATCGCGTCAGCACTGCCGACCGGTGGCACGTAGATGACCGAGGCGGTGGCGCCGGTTTCTTTGACTGCGTCTTCGACCGTATTGAAAACCGGGAAACCGTCGATCTTTGTGCCGCCTTTACCAGGGGTGACTCCACCAACCATCAGCGTGCCATAGTCACGGGCGCCCTGAGCATGAAAGAGACCGGTGGCGCCGGTGATTCCCTGGGTAATGACCTTGGTATGTTTATCGATCAATATGCTCATTGTTGTCTCTCCTCCTTGACGGCTTTGACGATCTTTTCAGCCGCATCAGCCATGCCATCAGCACTGACGATATTCAAGCCCGATTCTGCCAGCAGCTTCTTGCCCAGATCGACGTTGGTCCCTTCTAGGCGAACAACCAAGGGGACTTTGACGCCGACTTGTTTGGCGCCTTCGATAACTCCGGTCGCAATAACATCACATTTCATGATGCCACCGAAGATGTTGACCAGAATTCCCTCAACCTTTTTGTCAGAGAGAATAATCTTGAAGGCTTCCGTAACACGCTCGATAGTCGCGCCGCCACCTACATCAAGGAAGTTTGCCGGATCACCACCGTAATGCTTAATAATATCCATGGTCGCCATCGCCAGGCCGGCGCCATTGACCATGCAGCCGATGTTGCCATCAAGAGCAATGTAGGAGAGGTCGTACTGGGAAGCCTCGATCTCCATCGTATCTTCTTCGTCGTAATCGCGTAAATCAAGAATCCGGATGTGACGGAAGAGCGCGTTCTCATCAAAATTGATCTTGGCATCGAGACAGAGTAGGTTGCCTTCGCCGGTCAGGACCAAAGGGTTGATCTCAAGCAGGGAACAATCTGTTTCGATAAAGGTCTTGTACAGGTTCATTAGCAGAGGGACCGCCTGCTTGACCTGGGCGATTTCGAAACCAAGCTTGAAGGCAACTTTGCGCGCCTGAAAAGCGGTCAGGCCTACCACCGGGTCAACCACTTCGAAGAAGAGTTTCTCCGGTGTCTTGGCGGCAACTTCCTCGATGTCCATGCCGCCTTCGGCAGAAGCCATCAAGGTGACCTTGTCGGTCGCGCGGTCAACCAGGAAAGAGATATAGAACTCGTCCGCGATGTTGCAGCCGCTCTCAATCAGCACGCGTTTGACGATTTTTCCCTCAGGTCCGGTCTGATGCGTCACTAGGTTCATACCGAACATCTCACGGGCGAATTTCTTGGCCTCATCGGCCGTTTTGGCGATCTTGACGCCACCGCCCTTGCCACGACCACCGGCATGAATCTGGGCTTTGACTGCGTAAGGCCCTTCGCCGAGGCGCTTGGCCCAGTCGCGGGCCGAATTGATGTTGTAGACCACGTGTCCTTCCGGGACCGGAACCCCGAAATTCCGCAGAATTGCCTTGGCCTGATACTCGTGAACATTCATGGGTATTTACCCTCCGAAAAATGGGTTGTCGAGGACGCTGCATGCAGCGCCATGTTTATTTCTGACGACAGTGTCGCTTGGGTTGAGTCATCTAACGATAGAAACTTTACCAC
>JAAXQF010000612.1 GCA_012974435.1 Desulfuromonadales bacterium
GCAGAAAGAGTGTTTCTCGATCAACTTGACGGAACGTATGACTCATAGTTGTTGGGCCTCAGTAGGTGTTTTGAATGCCCGAGGATTTTAACATTTTACAGACGGAAAGTCCGACAAACTGCTAGGAGACGGCACTTTTGCTTACTTTTGTTGCCGGACAAAAGTATGGCGTCTGGCGGCACGCGAGCCGCCGGTTCTGACTTTCGCTTCGCAAAAGACAATAAAGCGCAACAGATTAACCCTCTGTTGCGCTTTATTGTCTTGAATGTTCTACTCTTTTAGTAGATCAACCCAGTCTTCTTACGCACCTTCCGCAACGTCTTACTCGCCGCATACCTCGCCTTATCCGCGCCTTTGGCAAGAATCTCACGAATGCCGTCGGGGTTGGCCAGCAACTCCTTGCGATACTCTGTCTGAGGGGCAAAATAGTCACGCACCGTTTCAAAGAGCTCTTGCTTTACATCGCCGAAGCCGAGATTCCCAGCTTGGTAGCGCTGACGCAATGCCTCGTCCTGCTGCTTGTCGAGGAAAAGACGGAAGATTTTATAGACGTTACAGGCGTCAGGATCTTTTGGGTCTTCGACCGGGATCGGTGCTGTGACGATGCGCATGATCTGTTTGCGCAGCGCTTTATCTTCGGCAAAGAGATCAATCGTGTTGCCGTAGCTCTTACTCATCTTCTGGCCATCAAGACCGGGTACGGTGGCGACATCATCATCAATCTCAGGTTGGGGCAGAGTGAAGATTTCACCGTACTCGTTGTTGAACTTGATGGCGATGTCGCGGGCCACTTCTACATGCTGCTTCTGGTCTTTTCCGACCGGCACCGTTTCACTCTGAAAGAGCAGGATGTCGGCGGTCATCAACACGGGGTAGGCGAATAGCCCGTGGTTGGCAGCAATGCCTTTGACAATCTTGTCTTTGTAGCTGTGACAACGCTCAAGTAGTCCCATCGGGGTGAAGTTGGAAAGGATCCACGCCAGTTCCTGAACTTCCGGAACATCAGACTGCACCCAAAAGGTGCTCTTTTCCGGGTCCATACCGAGGGCCAAAAAGTTGGCGGCCGCTTCGAGTGTGCCTTTAGCGAGTTGCTTGCCATCGACGACTGAAGTCTGGGCATGGTAGTTGGCGATAAAACAGAACAGCTCAGCCTCTTCCTGGTGGGCGATCATCTTCGACATCATGCCGAAATAATTGCCAAGGTGCAGGGAGCCGGAAGGCTGGATGCCGGATAGTACGCGCATGGTGAAACTCCTTAAGCGAAACAGGGACAGAATTGTGTTCTGCCCCCTTAACCTTTACGAATTGCGCGAACTTACCAGAAAAGGCTTTTGATTACAATCCGTGATAGATCAGGTTGAATGAAGGATTGAAGGTTAGTTTTGCTCAGGCGGGGACTCGGCGTAGAATGCACTGGGACGTGTCCCGGGCTTGCCTTCCGTATCGTTGTGATAGAAGCGTTGGGTGGGGTAGGCGAAGTCTATATTTTTATGTTCGGCAAAAGCGTCAAGGATACTTTCCCACATGTCTTGTTCGGAGCCACGACGTTTGCGTGGGTCGCAAAGATAGCGGATCGTTAGCATAACTCCGCAGTCTTTTACTGTTGTGTAAACCTTTGGCGTTAACTTCGTGTAGAAGATCATGAACTTCTTGGCCGCTTCACGTAATGTTTTGGCCGCGGAATCGCTGAGCGATGCTCCGTGCTGTTGGGCGATTTCATCAAGGATTTGCTTAGCTTTACGCCAGTCACTTTCAAAAGTAACCAGAACTGGAATTTCGTTCCAGATGTACTGGAACCCCTGGCTATAGTTTGCCATGACGTCAGTAAAGATCTTGCCGTTAGGGATATGGATAACACGTCCGGTGCTCTGGTCAGCGTCGACCCAGTTGCCGATCTCCATCAGGCTGAACATGAATATCCGTTGATCGATGACATCACCACGGTCGCTGCCAATCTCAATCCGATCGCCAACCTTGAGTGGCTGTCGCCAAAGAATGAATGCCCAGCCCGCGAGGTTGACCAATGGAGTTTGCAGGGCAATGGCCAAACCAGCAGAGAGTAGACCAAGATATGTTGAAACGGCCTGGAAGCCAGCAAACCAGATGCGGCCGATGACCAGGAAGGCGAGGGGGTAGGTGATGTAGGCGACACTTTTGCGGATACGGTATTGAACCTGAACGTCACGGTCACGCAACAGGATCATCAGGCTGAAACGATTAATTGACCAGAACACCACAATGGCCAGGATCGTGTAGAAGATCTTGCCATCGAGAAACTCGCCGCGCAGAATTCCATCGCGTATGATAATCAGAGATTCCATTGTTTTGATGCGCCCTCCTGTGGATTAAATTAATAATAATCGAAAGTTATCGCAGTGCAATCCTATTCATAATAATTAGGGTAGATAATAAAGAGACACATCACAAGGGATGTGTCCACCCGGTTGCAGAAAAGTTCAGTATTGTGTCAATACTTGGAGTTGGAGGGGATAGATCGTTAACCTGTTGCATTCTTAAATCGTTTGAAGGTTAGAAGCTAAACCGGCGGGTCGCGTCCCGCCAGACGCCATCCTTTTTGTCCAGGCGGCCACAAAAAGGATGCAAAAAAGGCCTTGCTCCTTGCGGAGGGCATCTCCTTTGCCAGATTTTATGGCTTTAAGATACAACAGAGATAAAGAAGCCGGCCCTGTTCGCGGGCCTTCCGAAGAGTGTCATTTTGCAGCAAAAGACAAAACAGACAAAAAAGAAACACAAGCCAGAAGCAATAGAGGTCCTAAAGGGCCTCGGGGCTAACGGGGGAAGCGTAAGGACCTAAAAGACTCAGACAACCTTACTTGTCACCAGAACCCCCCGAGCAAAACATGCCTAGCGCAGCGCAAAGCTTTCTTTTGCTTCGTTTTCTTTGTCGCTACAAAGAAAATGACGTTGCTGTCGGGCAACCCCGACGGTCTTGATTTTGTCCTTAGAACTTCAGAGCGTAATGTTTCTAAGGGACACCCCCTAAAAGAAGGTGCCCCTTAAAAAATACATGCTTGCCAGACATCCCAGACAGAGTCAGAAAACAATCCGATGGACATCCTCGAAGGTTTTCACAAAATGAACTTCAAGTCCCTCTTTCAGATAATCCGGGAGATCTTCAAAGTCCTTGCGATTATCTTCCGGGAAGACGAGAACCTTCAGTCCGGAGCGCCTTGAGGCGATCGCTTTTTCCTTGAGTCCACCGATGGGCAGAACGCGACCGGTGAGGGTAAGCTCTCCGGTCATGCCGAGTTTCTTCCTGACTATTTTGCCTGTGATCATCGACACCAGCGCTGTGGCCATGGTAATGCCGGCTGATGGGCCGTCTTTCGGTGTGGCCCCTGCCGGAACATGAAGATGAATGAAATGCTTGTCGAAGAAATCCGCATCACAACCATAATCATCCATGTGAGCCATAACATAGGAGTAGGCGATCTCTGAGCTCTCCACCATAACCTTGCCGAGTTGGCCGGTCTGTTTGAAGCCTTTGGACTTGGCGCGCATGGCCGTGGCTTCGATCTGCAGGGTCGCGCCGCCGAGGCTGGTCCAGGCCAGTCCGGTGGCGACGCCGGGGACGCCTTCAAAGATTTCATCGGCGGTAAAGACCGGCTTTTCGAGATAACTCTCAAGGTCCTGTTTTGTGATCGAGACTTTTTTCAGTGACTCGTCTTCGGCGAAAGCCATGGCCGAACGGCGCATGATCTTCTTGATCTGTTTATCGAGGTTACGGACACCCGATTCACGGGCGTAGCCATCGATAATCTGTCTGAGCGCAGTCTTCTGGATCGTCACCTGCCCCTTTTTCAACCCATGGCTTTTGAGAGCTTTCGGGATCAGGTAGCGTTTGGCTATCTCGAGCTTCTCTTCGAGGATGTAGCCGGAGAGCCGAATCATTTCCATACGGTCGAGTAAAGGTCGAGGGATGGTGTCGAGCTGATTGGCCGTTGCGATGAACAGCACGTTGGACAAGTCAAAAGGCACATCCATGTAATGGTCTCGGAAAGCCCCGTTCTGCTCCGGATCGAGGACTTCGAGTAGGGCCGAGGCCGGGTCGCCCTGAAATGAGGCTCCGATTTTGTCGACCTCATCAAGCATGATGACCGGGTTGGAGGTGCCGACTGTCTTCATCGCCTGGATGACTTTTCCCGGCATGGCGCCGATGTAGGTTCTCCGGTGGCCCTTGATCTCAGCTTCATCACGCATGCCGCCCAGTGAGAAGCGGAAAAACTCGCGCCCAAGGGCATCTGCGATGCTGTGGCCGATAGAGGTTTTACCGACTCCTGGAGGCCCCACCAGGCAGAGGATGGAGCCGGAAATGTCGCCTTTCATCTTGCCGACGGCAATGAACTCCAGAATCCGTTCCTTAACATCTTCGAGGCCGTAATGATCACGGGCAAGAACTTTTCTGGCCTTGTCGATATTGTAAGAGTCCTTGCTGTAGACGCCCCAAGGGAGGATCGTCAGCCAGTCAAGGTAGTTTCGGCTGACGTTGTATTCGGGAGAGGAGGGCTCGATCAGTTGAAGCTTCTCCATCTCTTCTTCAACAGCGCGCTCTGCCTCCTCATTCAGCGTTAGCTTTTCAAGGCGTTTTTGAAATTTCTCGATCTCCGTGTCCTTGCCTTCTTTTTCCAGACCCAGCTCATTCTTGATCGCCTTCAGCTGTTCACGCAGGAAGAACTCACGCTGTTGGGCTGAAACTTTCTCTTCGATCTGCTTGGAGATCTTGGTCTGTAGTCGGGAAACTTCGAGCTCTTTTTTCAAGAGCACCAGGACCTTGTCGATACGTTTACGGACATCGATGGTGGCCAGAATCTCCTGCAGTTCCTGCCCATCGGCGCTGGTGAGGTTTGCTGCGAAGTCTGCAAGTCGGCCCGGATCGTCCATGCTTGAACGGTTGAGGAAGAGCTTGATTTCTTCACTATAAAGCGGGTTGATCTGGACGAGTTCCTTTAAGGTGGAGAGGATTGCCATCGAGTATGCCCGTAGCTCAGCATTCCCTGACAGTTCTGTGGCAAAGTGATAGTGGACCCTGGCGTAGAGTGTTATGCCGCTCTCGTGGATATCTTCTACTTCGAATCGTTCGAGGCTGTTGACCAGGATATGGGCTGAGTTTTTCTCGCTGTGAATGACCTTGACGATCTTGGCGGCAACACCGACTTTATGCAGGTTCTCGATGCCGTCATCTTCATCTAGATCTCGGACCATGACCAGACCAATGGTCTGTACCTGGTGTTCCATCGCCTGGTGCATGGCCGCCACTTGGGCCTGCCCGTTGAGAACCAGCGGAATCATGATGCCGGGGAAAGCCGGACGTGGCCGCAAGGGGATAATCGGCAAGCCTGTGGGCAGTATGTCCGAGGCAACGACCAGTTCCCCTTTATTGACATGCTCTTCAATAATTTCAGTCATCTTGTCGTGGTCGATCTCAAAATCGGATATGGGGTCGTCAAGTTGGTCATTTTCAGACATTCAGGAAGCTCCTATGTAAAAGATTCTTCGGCTAATCAAACTCTTGAGCAGTAATAACCACGAAGAACTCGAATAACTCGAAGAAAATTATCGAGATACGAGGGGCTCTGTGCCCTTCGTGTGCTTTGTGGTAACCGTTTTTTATTAATCTCTTCTCTGAAAAGCTAATCATTCCAGAGAGTATTGTCAACCTCGGGTCAGTGATAAAGTGATGGTTTAATTCGTTTGTTGGTGAACGGTCATTGCTGCTGTAATTTCTTATTCTTTGCCTGCTTGCAATCTTGTGGAATAATGACTGACACTTTTAACTTTATGGAGACCGACCTCATGCCAAAACAGCCCCAGCGGCTTTTTCTTATCGACGGTTCAAGCTACATCTACCGCGCTTATTACGCCATCCGCCACCTCTCCAATTCTCAGGGGATGGCGACCAACGCCATCTACGGTTTCACCAATATGCTGCTCAAGGTGATTCGAGAATCGCAACCTGATCAGTTGGCTGTGATCTATGACAGCAAGGGGCCGACCTTCCGCAAAGATATTTACCCGGAATACAAGGCGAATCGTTCGGCCATGCCGGAAGACCTGGTGCCGCAGATCCCGTATATCAAACGGGTGGTTGATGCCTTTAACCTGCCGGGAATCGAAAAGGCCGGATACGAGGCAGACGATATCATCGCGACTTTGGCAGGCAAGTTCGCTGCCAAAGGGATAGAGGTGACCGTTGTCACTGGTGATAAAGACTTGATGCAAGTCGTCAGTGATCGGGTCTGCCTGCTCGACACCATGAAGGACAAGATATCTGGTCCGACAGAAGTCTTTGAACGCTTCGGTGGTGCCGATAAGGTTATTGAAGTGCAGGCCCTGGCTGGAGACAGCTCTGACAACGTCCCCGGCGTGCCTGGCATCGGCGAGAAAACGGCGAAAGCCCTCATTGATGAATTTGGTGATGTCGAGACCCTGTTGGCCAGCCTTGATCAGCTGAAAGGCAAGCGTCGGGAAAACCTGGAGAACTTTGCCGACCAGGCCCGTCTGTCGAAGCAGCTGGTTACTTTGATTACTGACCTCGATCTGGATGTTGATGATGACGCCTTTGTTATGGCAGAACCCAACCGGCAGGCTTTGACCGAAATCTTTAAGGAGTGCGAGTTCCACAAGTTATTGCAGGAATTCTCTGATGATTCACGTGCCAGTGCCAAAGAGGCGAGCTACCGGGCCGTTTTGAATGAAACGGATCTGGCTGAGATGATTGCTGCTCTGGAGAAGTCGGAGCGCTTTGCTTTTGATACCGAAACCACCGGATTGGATCCTTTGCGAGCCGACCTGGTCGGGCTCTCTTTCGCAGTGACTCCGGGGGAGGCGTGGTATGTGCCGGTCAGTCATCGTTATCTTGGCGTGCCGGAGCAGCTGCCACTCGATAAGGTCCTTGCAGCTGTTGGCCCGTTGTTGGGCTCTGCTGAGCATTTAAAAATCGGCCAGAATCTGAAGTACGACATCCTGGTGATGGGCCGGGTGGGCGTCGCGGTGACTGAACCACTCTTCGATACCATGCTGGCCAGCTATCTGGCGAATTCATCGGCTCAGTCCCACGGTATGGACAGCCTGGCCACTGAGTTGCTCGATTATCGCACCATCCCCTACAGCGAAGTCGCCGGCAGCGGCAAAAAGAAGATCTGCTTCGATGAAGTCGAGGTCGAAAAGGCAACGGTCTACGCTGCAGAGGATGCCGATATCACTTTACGGCTCTACGAAAAACTGCTGCCGATGGTTGCCGAGCAGGAGCAACAGGAGCTTTTTGATAATGTTGAGATGGCCCTAATGCCGATCCTTGTCAAAATGGAGCAGGCCGGGATTCGTATCGATGCCGAATTGCTGCACGGCCTCTCGGCAGATATGGAGAAGAAGCTTGCCGCACTCGAAAGCGAGATCCATGGCTTGGCGGGGACTACTTTTAATATTGGCTCGCCAAAACAGCTTGGTGAAGTTCTCTTTGAACGTCTCGGTCTGCCGAAGGGCAAGAAGACCAAGACCGGCTGGTCGACCGATGTTGAGGTGTTGAACAATCTGGGCGAGGAACATGAGATCGCTGCGAAAATTCTTGATTATCGTTCGCTGTCCAAGTTGAAGGGCACCTACACCGACGCGCTGCCCAGACTGATTCATCCGGAGACCGGCCGCATCCACAGCAGCTTCAACCAGGCGGTGACTGCTACCGGGAGGCTCTCTTCGAGTGACCCTAATTTGCAGAATATCCCGATTCGCACTGAAGAAGGCCGGCGTATCCGAGAAGGTTTTATCCCTTCTGAAGGTTGCCTTTTGCTCGCTGCCGACTATTCACAGGTCGAGCTGCGAATCCTTCGCCCGTGGCGAAGATATCCACCGCCGCACGGCCAGCGAAGTCCTCGGCCTCTTCCCGGAGATGGTCACCGACGAGCAACGCCGTCAAGCCAAGGCGATCAACTTCGGTGTCATCTACGGCATGAGCGCCTTCGGCCTGGCCAAGCAGCTGGGCATTAGTCGCCGTGAGGCCCAGACCTTTATTGACACTTACTTTGAACGCTACCCCGGTATCCGTACCTTCATGGATGCCTGTATCGCCGAGGCACGCGAAAAGATGTACGTGACAACTCTGCTTGGCCGTCGCTGTGCAATCCCTGAGATCAACAGCAAGAACGGCGCTGTGCGTGGTTACGCAGAACGCAACGCGATTAACTACCCGGTGCAGGGCTCAGCTGCCGACATTATCAAGGTTGCCATGGTGAATATCGCTCATCGCCTCGCCAAAGAAGGCTATAAAACGCGCATGTTGCTCCAGGTTCATGACGAGCTGGTTTTTGATGTGCCTGAAGGGGAACTGGAAAGGGTTACGGCTCTTGTCACGGAAGAGATGGAAGGTGCGGTTGATGTCAGTGTGCCTCTTCTGGTGGAGGTTGGCAGTGGGCTCAACTGGCGCGAAGCTCACTAAACTTGAGCTGCGGGCTTGACAAATAAATGAATAAACGTGATGCTTTCCGGCGTCTTGCATATTGTTAATTGTGATTGATCACACATGAATAGGGAGGATGGATGATGAAGAACCTGCGTATTGTATTGAGTGCCATGGTCGCACTCGCACTTTTTTCCGGGTCGGCCTTTGCTTTGGGCCAGCCGAATGTAAACCTCGGTTTTACAAGTTTTCTCGATGGAGCCCCGCCAGCAGGACCTGGACTTTACTTGTCTGAATACTTGCAGTACTACACGGCAGACCAGATCAACGATGAGTCAGGAGACAAAATCGACTCTTTTGAGGGTGTTGATGTTTGGGTGCTGATGAACCAGCTCATTTATCAATCTGACCAACCGATTCTGTTTGGCGGTAAGTGGGGCCTTAACGTTATGCTGCCTATCGTGTCGATTGATGCAGATGTTTTGCCTGACAATGGTAGCGGACTTGGCGACTTGCTGATTGGTCCTTATCTACAGTGGGATCCAATCATGGGTGCCAATGGCCCATTGATGGTCAACCGCATCGAGTTACAGACTATTTTTCCGACAGGCAAGTATGACAGTGATGATCTGCTCAACCCTGGTAGTAACCATTTTTCGTTCAACCCCTATTGGTCGGCAA
This sequence comes from Desulfuromonadales bacterium, assembly GCA_012974435.1. Classification (GTDB taxonomy): domain Bacteria; phylum Desulfobacterota; class Desulfuromonadia; order Desulfuromonadales; family BM103; genus M0040. The sequence continues at coordinate 9,095 of JAAXQF010000612.1, forward strand.
CCGTTTTCCTCGGCCCCAAGGCCACAGTGTCATGGCGCCTGCACTATCTCTGGAATGACAAGAATGATGACTTTTCATTTGGGGGGGCGATGCCCAAAGATGTTGACCTTGAACCCGGCGATGCGGTACACGCCAACTTCGCTGCCGCTTATGAAGTTTTGCCGAAGCAGTTGCGTCTAGGCTTCAACGGCTACTGGTTCGACCAGATCAGCGACACCAAGGTGGATGGCAATAAAGACAAGACTCTGGAAGAAAAGGTTTTTGCCATCGGACCCGGCGCAGTCTGGCATTTCTCCCAGGATACACATCTGTTTCTGAATGCTTACTTTGAAACTGACGCAGAAAGCCGCCCGGAAGGTGAACGATACAATATGCGCTTTGTTCACCATTTTTAAGTCCGGCAAGCTTCTGTTAATTATGAAAGGCCACCCTGAACCGGGTGGCCTTTTCTCTTGAGGAAAGTGTCACAATCTGCTTTTGTCGCTGGAGTCTTGCTATGAGGGTTTAAACGTGACATGATGCCCGCCCTTTTGGAGAGTTACGGGGCATTATTGATGGTTAAAGAGAACGATTACATCGCCATATTTCACTCGATTCATCGGGTTCTTAAGGCTGAGAAAATTCTTAAGCAGGAGCAGCAGGATTTTTTGCTGATTCCTGTGCCTCGACAGCTGACTTCTGATTGCGGGTTGGCTCTGCGTTTTTCGCCCGAGGTCAAGGACGGTCTGCTGTCAATCCTTGGAGAGTCAGACCTGTCTCCGGCGGAAATGTATCAACGCAGCGCCGGTGCTTATTTGGACGTTTCCAATCTGCTCTAGTCCTCATGCTTAGCGAGATTTGTAACCCCTGATTTCACTTGACAAAGTCCGCGCAGTTTAACTAAAGTGCTCCCTTTGCTTTCCGGCAACAAACTGATAACTGTATGTTTGATAACCTGACAGAAAAATTTGATGCTGTATTCAAGCAGCTTCGCGGCCGTGGTCGTCTGACTGAAGACAATATTCAGCAGGCTATGCGTGAGGTCCGCTTGGCTCTGTTGGAAGCAGACGTTAACTTCAAGGTGGTCAAAGACTTTGTGGCTGCGGTGCGTGAGCGTGCCGTTGGACATGATGTTTTGCAAAGCTTGACCCCGGGTCAGCAGGTGGTCCAGATCGTTCGTGATGAACTGGGCTTGCTGATGGGTGGCAGTGAGGACAACCAGCTGAATCTGGCTGCCCGCCCGCCCGTTCCGATTATGCTTTGCGGTCTGCAGGGTGCGGGTAAAACCACCACCTGTGGCAAGTTGGCGCTCAAATTGCGCCAGGAAAAGCGTAACCCCTTGATGGTTCCTGCCGACGTTTATCGGCCGGCAGCGATTGAACAGCTTAAAATCCTCGGTCGCCAGATCGATATTCCGGTTTTCGATAGCAGCGCTGATCAGGATCCGGTTGAGATCTGCCGGTTGGCACGTGAGTTTGCCGACCGTCAGGGTTACGATACACTGATACTTGATACCGCCGGTCGTTTGCACGTTGACGACACCCTGATGCAGGAATTGGAGCGGATTCGCGACGACCTGCAACCTCAGGAAATTCTGCTGGTGGCGGACGCCATGACAGGCCAGGACGCGGTCAACGTGGCAAGCTCTTTTAACGAGCGCCTCGATCTGACCGGTGTTATCCTGACCAAACTCGATGGCGATGCCCGCGGTGGTGCTGCGCTGTCGATTCGTGCCGTCACCGGTAAGCCGATCAAGTTTGTCGGTATGGGCGAAAAGCTCGATGCTCTGGAAGTATTCCATCCTGAAAGGATGGCGCAACGGATTCTCGGTATGGGGGATGTGCTCTCCCTGATCGAAAAAGCCGAAGCGGCCATCGATAAGGATGACGCTGCCAATATGGAAAAACGTCTCCGTGAGGATGGGTTTACCCTGGAGACTTTCAAGGAGCAGCTGCAGTCAATTAAAAAAATGGGCTCGATGGAATCGATGCTTTCGATGATTCCCGGGGCCGGCAAAGCTCTGAAGAAAATGAAGGGCATGCAGCTTCCTGATGACGAGATGAAAAAGATCGAGGCGATCATCGATTCGATGACTCGCAAGGAACGGCAAAACCATAAGATCATCAACGGTTCCAGACGTTTGCGTATAGCAAACGGTAGCGGTACCCGCGTGCAGGATGTCAACCAACTGCTCAAGCGTTTCACCGAGGCCCAGAAGATGATGAAGAAGATGCAGAAGATGGGTCCCAAGGGCCTGCGCGGTATGATGGGTCCTGGTGGCATGCCCATGTAAAGCTTTCCCCGGCCTGATGCCGGGTTGCATGATAGCCAGACAGAGATATAACTAGGGGATACCCCCGATAATAAAGATGAGCGACAAGCTCAGGAGGAAAGAAGTCGATGGCAGTAAAAATCAGATTGGCCCGTGGCGGCGCCAAGAAGAAACCTTTTTATCAGATTGTTGTAGCAGACGAGCGGTTTCCCCGCGACGGTCGCTTTATCGAAAAATTGGGGCAATACGATCCGAAGCAGGATCCCCCAATGGTTAATATCGTTGAAGACAAAACCCTTGAGTGGTTGAACAAAGGTGCTCAGCCTACTGATACGGTTCGTCAACTGCTGCGTAAGCAGGGAATCTGGGCCAAGTACAAGCAGGCTTAAGATCCTGAGCTTTTGCGGCACCCGCAACAGGCTTTCCCTGTTGCCTAAAGGATGGTCGCCATGAAAGAGCTCATCGAATTCATCGCCAAAGCTCTGGTGGATAACCCTGAAGCGATCTCCATCAGTGAAGATGAAGACGCCGATGGAACAATTCTCGTGAAGTTGGCTGCGGCTCAGGAAGATATGGGGCGCATCATTGGCAAACAGGGGCGCACCGCTAAAGCGATGCGGACCCTCCTCAATGCCAAGGCCACACGCGAGAACAAAAGGGCTGTCCTGCAGATCCTAGAGTGATGGTTCGCCATCTCCTGGTGTTTTTTTGAGAGTGTGTTCTGGATGATGGATGTCAAGCCTGAGGATCTCCTCGAAGTGGGTGTCGTAATCGGCATTCATGGATTACGTGGGGATGTCAAGATTCGACCATTGCCGACCGGGGGCCTGGCTTTGCCAGGTGCCCGTGAGGTTTATCTAAAGGACAGTAACGACCTTCTGGTTGCCTACAAAGCTGTCCGCTCTTCCCAACATAAACAGAATATCCTGCTACGTCTTGCCGGGATGGAAAATCTGGCCGCGGCAGAATCGCTGGTCGGTGCCTCGATCTGGATGGCCAAGGCTGAGCTGCCGGAACTGGATGATGAGCAATACTATTGGTCTGATCTAGAGGGGCTGGAAGTTGTTGATCAGCAGCAGGGTGTGCTCGGTCGCGTGGCCGGAATGTTTGCGACTGCGGCCCACGACATCCTCGAGGTTGATAGTCCTACTGGTGAAATCCTGATTCCGGCGATTGAGCCTTTTCTGGTGCGGGTTGACCGGGACGCCGAACAGCTGCACGTTAATCTCCCCGAAGGGCTTGTCCCAGAGGCGGATAACTAGACTCCCCATGAAATTTGATATCCTGACGATCTTTCCCGATATGCTCGAAGGTCCGTTAAGCGCGAGCATTCTTGGCAAGGCTGCTGATAAAGGCCTGATCGAGATCAATCTGCACAACTTGCGTGATTGGGCGGCAGGCAAACACAAGGTGACCGACGACACCCCTTACGGAGGCGGTGACGGCATGGTCATGAAGGTT
>JAAXQF010000015.1 GCA_012974435.1 Desulfuromonadales bacterium
GTAGTTATTGGTATGGTTAGGATTAACGATCTGTTGCTCTCTGGATGTTATCTCCTCACTCAAACACAATAATTGTTCCACCCTGAACTTTGTCAGCAGTCTAACCGCCTTAAAGGGGCGGTTTTTTACGTGCTGAGGGCGACAGCAAAGCACAATTGTCTGGTGTATGAGCTTTCTATCTGCGATTACGAGGCAAGATAAAAGTCTTCCCCAGGAAATCCAGAGTTGCCCCGTCCCCGCTTATCTCTACCAGCTGCAGGTCACGGGCGACCCAATCACCTTCATGCAGTAAAAGATCGTTGATCCTCACCAGTCGTCGGTTTGGCTCTTTGTTGTAGAAGTGCATGTTCATGTTGATAGCTGGCATCCGGCCACGCAATCCTCCGGGCAACTCGGAGTAGAGTGGCAACCGCGTTGAAGACGGGTAAAGCTCTTCTTCGGCGAAGGGCTGGGGTTCCGGTTGTGAGATCACAAGGGTTTCAACAGGGGCGTCTATGGTTTGTATCTTGCGATCAGCCGTGGAAAAAATTTTCCCTTGAAGGGGCGCCGGTTGTGTGGTTTTCGGCGACCCGAGTGCCCGTGGAACGGGGGAAGGTTCTACGGCTATGGTAGCTTGAGGCGGAGCGCTTTGCATCGCAGGATTCGCCTCTTCGACCTCTTGTTGCAAGATCTCTGTCGTAGTGACTTTTACTGCCGTATCAGGTGTAGCTTCGGCTTGAGGAGGTACCGGACTCGTCGACTGGACGACCATCTGGGGCTCTGTCTGGGATTTATCAGTCTGAACGAAATACCACCAACCGCAGAGCAGTATCAGGGGTAGCAACCCGGCCACAATCCAAGGAAAACGGCGGCCGGAAGGGCTCGCCTGTAGGGAGAGGGTTCGCTTATTCACTTTCTTCGCTGGCGTGGCCTGCTGCTGGCGCTGCTGCTCCGATTTCTTCAGGGCTTCAAGGATAAAAGACATCAGCTCTCTCCTTGCAGGGATAGGCGCGGGCCGGGAACTTTGCGGGCGTTGTTGAGATGAATCAATGACATTGGCCCGAGGACACCATCCGGTGTCAGCCCGTTGCTGAACTGGAAACGCTTGAAAGCACCAAGCAGTGTGCCCTCCAGGCGCACTTCTTGGCCGGTCGCTTCATAACCCCCCAACTCCTGGAGGGTCTCCGCCAACCAGCCGACAGAATCTCCCTTCGCACCGGGTTGCAGAAGCTTGCTCTGAAACGGAGGCCTTTGCCAGAGCAGGAGGTACTCTCCGAACCAACGCGAGGTAATCGCTGCAAGGGCCATTTCGTATTGCGTATCGCCCGCAATGAAAATGGCGTTATCATCCACCAGGCTTGCCATGACAACGTGAAAAGGGTCTCCATCATCGGCATAAAGCGTAAGTATGGCTGGCCGATTCATGTTGCGCAGTGTTTCAAGGCTGTCCTTGCGGGCCATACATCCCAGGTCGTAATCCTTGGCGTATGTGCAGTAGTCTCGTCGGTTAGCCGGGTAGGAGATACCCCACAGTTCGGCAAGGTCAGTAAATGCCATCTCCTTGGTCTGCGTCGTCGCGAAATCCATAGGCCAGGTCAAAGGCAGAGTCTTCTCCAACGCTTCACCCGGTTCTGATGCCAGCTTCGGAATTACTTCGGCTTTGACCGCAGGCAGTGTTTGTGCGGGAGCCTTCACCAGGGGGTCGGATATTGGAGTCATCACAGGCTCGGGCTTTGTCGCTGTCGCAGGCTCTGTCGGCGAACTCTTGTTTTCAGAGGCAGGCGTGATGGCAGCAGATGGCGCCCTGGTCGTGGCGAACTGGGAGGTCTTCCACGACCAGAAAACGGCGGTAAACAACAACAGGACAATACAGGCCAGACCAACGGTCAGGCCGACATTTTTCCCTGCAGCTTTGGGACCGTGCTCACCGAGGACTTCACGGGCCGCCTGCTGGAGGATTGCGTTGTCGACTTCTTGGCGTTCCAGGGCATAGGCACCGAGTAGGGCACGGTCACACACCAGGTTGATCAAGCGTGGAATGCCGCCTGTCAACTGCCCGATGGTTTTATCGAGAGTTTCAGGGAAGAGGGGTCGATTGCAGCCGGCGATATTCAGACGGTGTCGAATATAGGAACCGATCTCGTCGGCATCGAGAGGCCCCAGATGGCAGCGGGCGGTGACCCGCTGAGAGAGCTGACGCATTTCCTGACGATTCAGGATCTGCAGCAGCTCAGGTTGTCCGAGCAGTACGATCTGCAGCAGCTTGTAGCGGTTCGTCTCAAGGTTGGTCAGCAGGCGCAGTTGTTCGAGAACGTCTATGGAGAGGTTCTGCGCCTCGTCGATAATCAATACGGTTTTGCGGCCGTGAGCATTGGCTTCGAGCAGGTAGCTGTTAAGCCGATCGACCAGTTGCTTAATGCTGCCTTGTTCCGGTCGGGCTATATGGAGTTCGTCACAGATGGTTTCAAGCAGTTCAATGCCGCTGACTTTGGGATTGAGGACGTAAGCGATGACCACGTTCTCAGGCAACTGTTCAAGGAGGCTGCGGCAGAGGGTCGTCTTGCCGGCCCCGACCTCACCGGTCAGAAGGACGAAGCCGCCGTCACTCTTGACCCCGTATTTCAGGTGTGCAAAAGCCTCGCGATGATGCTCACTCATGTAAAGGTAGAGTGGATCCGGCGCGATCGAGAAAGGGTTCTCATTGAGGCCAAAATATGTCGTATACATAGGGTTCCATGCAAGGTTAACTGTACATTCAAGTGAGCGACATTATAAAGCAATATGGACAAGTGTGCCAGCATTCGTTTGTCAGAAAAAAACTAAATGACAGGCTCCGAAGGGCCTGCACAGGGCAATGACAAACACAGCATTTGAAAAGGCGGGGGTTTTACTTTAACAGTCTACTTCTTTCTGGCTGAGGCGATTCAGGCAACTCCGTCTTATTCCCGAGATTGATAGACGGCTGGGCTGTACCAATACTGCGTATATGGATAGATGCTGTAACTCGAATCATAAGGGTTGCGGTTTGAGTGCCCACGTCGGCCTACGTAATAAGGGTAGTCCGGGCCATAAACACGGTGAATCCCATAGCGGAATGGACTCTTCCAAGGATAAATTTCATTTAGCTCAAAGACAGGGTAGGTATACTCATGTTGATCTAACAGGCGGGTTTCCTGACCGAGGACTACACCGGCCAGTGTGACCAGAACTCCTGGCTCGTAAATTGTCGGGTCAAGCGATTGTTTTGACTTAACCAGGAAGCGACGGACTTCATCGCCAAGATAGGCAGGTTCTCCCCAGCGACTCAGCCGCCATTCAATGATTTCCAATACGGTTCCATCATCTTTTTTTTCAGCTGCAACGATGACTCCACCTAGCAGAAGCTGCTGGTCGAGGAAAGCCGATGGGTTCTCACTAACCATTGCGAACGTGGTTTGCGGAACAACCTGCTCCCGGGCTTCTTCTGAAATCGGATGCAGGCATGCCGTAAGGAGTATGACGCTGAGAAATATCTGAATTTTCATGTATCGTTTGAAGCCCATGGAGCCTCCGTAGTTCGTTGGCTGTATTCTCATTCTACCAGAAAGGTTAATGGAATGAAATGTACACAACGCAATGACAGCTGTTGACCTTGAAAATACGGATTTGCTAGAGTGCACAACCAAATTGGTATTTTGCAGTCTCAGGAGTCGTAACTTGACTACAATTGAATTTATCAAACTGAACCGTCCTGAACGTGCCGCAGTCCTTTGTGAGCTCGCGGAAGAGTTCTATCTGTCTGGTCAACGTGTCATCGTTATGGTTAAGGACGACAACCAGGGTGTGACTCTCGATCGCTTTATGTGGACCTGGAAGCAGGGCGCTTTTGTCCCTCACGTCTACGATAATGGATCTGTTGACTGTCATGATGAGTCTGTTGTGATCGTTGCCGGGGAGGAAAATCCCAACGGCGCTGAGGTGCTTTTGATGGGTGCTCCCTGCAGCAATGAGTTTATTCGACTTTTTCGACACGCTATTGATTTCGCCGAAGCCTTTGATGAAGATCGGCTTGAAATGTCGCGTGAACGTTTTAAAGGTTACCGGGAAAATGGTTTTGCCCCAGTCATGCGTTAATAATGGCGGCCAGGCCAGCCTGATCAGGCTGGACCATGTCCCGCAACTTGATCAAGAGGCGCCTCTTTCAGAAAAAGCTTTGCGAGCTCTGGGTCTTTGGCAGGCGAGGGCAGGTGAGGTTGTGACCGTCATCGATGAACAGATGACGTCGTACCTTGCTCGCTTGACCAGCCTTGAGGAAGGCTCTGCATCCTGCGTCCCTTTCCAGCGATTGCGCACACCGGTTGAAAGCCCTATCCAGATCGAAGTCTACCTGTCTTTGCCTGACGAAGAGGGTTTTGAGCAGGTCTTGCAAAAGCTGACCGAACTCGGTGTTAACCGGATCGTGCCGATTAAGTCAGAGTGCTCAGCGACTCAGGAAGTGCGTGTCGCAAGGCAGGAGAAGTCACATTGCTGGCTGGAGGTGATCCGCAAGGCTTCTCGCCAATGCAGGCGAGCCATGTTACCTGAGTTCCTTGAAGTTCATTCTTTTACCGAGGCGCTCAGTTGTGCCGCTACTAAAGAATTGAAGCTGATGCTCCATGAGGGTGACACCACCTGGTCTTTGACCGAAGGCTTCGGCTCCTTCAAACCGCAAAGTGTTGCTCTGATGGTTGGCCCTGAAGGCGGTTTCTTGGATAATGAAGTTGAACAAGCCCAGGCTGAAGGTGTTTTGCCAGTCAGCCTTGGCCCGCGGTTTCTGCGCACCGAAACGGCAGCTATTGTTGCCGCTGCGTTAGTGCAGAGTTACCTGGGGGATTTGGGGTAAAGGCAGCTGTAAGCTATAAGCTTTAAGCTGTAGGGAAAAAGCTAAAACATTGACAGTTAAGACAGTTCGCTAACAATTATTACAGCTTACAGCTTACAGCTTACAGCTTACAGCTTACAGCTAAGGTTTGAAATGAATTTAGACAATCTCAGTGTTGTTCTCGTCGAATCACGTGGGGAGCGAAATATAGGCTCGGTGGCACGTGCCATGGCCAACTTTGGTGTCACTGATCTGCGCCTGGTGGCGCCGGTGGTTGATCATCTTGATGACGAAGCTCGCAAGATGGCGGTTAAAGCGACTCCTCTGCTGGAACAGGCAACCGTTTATCCTGACCTTAAGTCGGCGCTTGACGACTGCCATTACGCCTATGCTACGACCCGGCGTTTTGGCAAGTACAGGGTTGATTTTCACCATCCGGATACCGCTGTTAAAGAGCTGCTCCCTTTGCTTGATGGTGGCCGTGTTGCAATGGTTTTTGGCCGTGAAGACAAGGGCTTGAAGACCGAAGAACTGGATCTCTGCCAGCGGCTGATTACGATTCCCACCTGCGGTACGATCGCATCGATGAACCTGGCCCAGTCTGTTGTGATCTGTCTCTATGAGTTGGGTAAACAATATGGTGAAGCCCTGGGCAAGGTCCAGGGAGAGAGGAAGCTTGCCACCATCGAGCAGCTGGAAGTTCTCTTTGACCACATGCGCGAAACCTTGCTCAGAATCAAGTACCTGAATCCCCAGAACCCGGAACATATCATGCGCTCCTACCGGCAGATGTTTGGCCGTGCGGCGTTAGACGATCGCGAAGTTCGGATTTTGCGCGGACTTATGAGTGAGATAGACATTGTCGAAGATGAACGGCGAGAGTTGCTCGGGAATGTTGATGATAACGATTAGAGAGGAAAGGCTGGATAATGGCCTGCAGATTCTCTTCGTTGATGAGAGCAATCGGTATTTTGGCGATTACCATCGCGTCTGTATTCAGATCACTCTCGTGTGCGCTCTTGACGAATTACCCGTGGTCAATAGTGATGATGAGGCCTTCCGCGATAGTGCCATCGAAAGTTTGGGCAAGGAGTTGAAAGTCGTTAAGCGTCTTGAGCGTATGGGAGTGCCTACCGCAGATGTCGAAAGGGTGCGTCAATCGATGATTGAGGCTTTCATGGAAAACGCATCTCCCTATCTTAATCGTCCTGAATATCCACGTTCTCTTGTTGATGCTGAGCTGAAAAAGCGGCGGACCCATTCATTCTATGGCTGAAATTATCAGGAACCTTGAAATAACCTCTCTTGTCCATGGCGGACGGGGGATTGGTCGTCATGAGGGCAAGGCTGTGTTTGTCCCGCTTGTGGCCCCTGGTGATCTGATTGATTGCCGGGTCGTGAAATCCAAAAAACGCTTTGCCGAAGCTGAACTCATTGAAATCCTTGTTCCGTCACCACTCAGGCGTGAGCCACCCTGTCCTTTTTTCGGTGCTTGCGGCGGCTGTCAGTGGCAGCATCTCCCTTATCCTGAGCAGCTCCGCTGGAAGGGGCAGAACTTTTCCGACCAGCTGGTTCGCAGCAAGATGGTTCAAGCGGATCGCATCAAACCGATTGTGGCTGCGCCGGAAGAATGGCGTTACCGTAACCGAGTTCAGCTTAAAACACACTTTTCTGCCGATGGTCTTGCCATCGGTTTTTACCGCCATGGCTCGCATAGCGTCGTTGATATCGATCATTGCCGTCTGGTTGCTCCACCCATACAGAAGGTTTTGTCTCTTTTGCGCGAGGACTTGCAAAGGATGGACAACGCCGAGTCTGTGGAACAGATCGACCTCGCTTGCGGTGATGATGGCACGGTTCGTCTTCTCCTGCACGTCCACCCGGAAGGCTATGAGTCTCTTCGTGGACAGTTGCAGAACTTTGCTGAACGTTGCTCTTTGAATGCCTGCATAAAGTCCGTAGGGCAGGGTTCGGTAGAGATCGTCAGCGGTGAAGGTGAATTAACTGTCAGCATAGATCAGCCTGCTCTTGCACTTCGTTATGGCCCTGGCGGGTTTGTTCAGGTCAACTCGAAACAGAATCGCGCTATGGTCAGCAATATGCTTAAGCTGCTCGATCTTAAGGGGCACGAGAAAGTCCTTGATCTCTTCTGCGGTATGGGCAACTTCAGTTTGCCGCTTGCCCGTAGGGCAGGGCATGTGGTTGGTATCGAAGATTATGCTCCTTCTATTGATATGGCGAGGCTTAACGCTGAAGCCAATCAGGTCAAGAACGTCGAGTTCTTTGCTGCTGATGCATCGGCTATTATGGATCGCTTCAAAGGTGAGAATCTCGATCTGGTTGTTCTCGACCCCCCACGCTCCGGTAACTACGAGGTGGTCAACCAGCTTTTGCAGCTTAAGCCGAAAAGAATCTTGTATGTGTCCTGCGATCCGGCGACACTCGCACGTGATCTGGTGCCGTTGGTCAGTGGCGGTTACGAGGTAATCTCCAGCCAGGCTTTCGATCTCTTTCCGCAAACCTGGCATATCGAGAGTATGACCTTGCTCAAGTTGGGTCATGTTGAGTTGCTCAAAAGCCGTTTTGGCAGCTAATGAATGACTTTTCCCTTGCATTGTCGGGGGAACTTTGATAGTAAACTCTCTATTAACTTTTCATACGAAAAGTGAGCTTTGCGGCTCGCTTTTTTTGTTTTGGATATAGCGATGCGACAAGAAAACCTGACACAAATTGAAACGCTGGTCCTGCCGATTCTTGATGACCTCGGTTATGAACTGGTTGATCTTCAATTACAACAAGATAGCAAGCAGCTGGCTTTACGAATCTTAGGTGACAAGTCTGCGGGTATTACCCTTAACAACTCTGTGGAAGTGAGTCGTGAGGTTAGTGCTATCCTTGAAGTCGAAGATCCGATCAGGTCCGCTTATCGC
>JAAXQF010000355.1 GCA_012974435.1 Desulfuromonadales bacterium
GCAGCCCTTTGAACAGTGGCCGTTCTTGGTGAACGGTCACGTTGCAAAATTTCGAGTCGTTCAATCAGGTCGCTTGCACCGGTTGTGGTGGCTGCGTGTCGCGACCTTTGCAAGAGATCACGTTCTGAGAGAATGGCGACCAGATCACTGGCAAGGCCTTGGCACTTCATCTCAACGCCAGCGACCAGCAGTCGGGCCATGCGGGGGTGTGTCGGGTACCGTGACATCTTTTGCCCCAGGGGCGTTAATCTGAAATTATCATCCTGCGCCCCGAGGGCTATCAGTAACTTTCGGGCTGCAGCCAGGTGTCCGGCCGGGGGCTGGTCCAGCCACTTCAGCTCTGCGACTTCATGAGTACCCCATTGAGCGAGTTCCATGGCAAGCGAAGCCAGGTCCGCCTGACGAATTTCAGGAGGTGAGAAGGGGAGCAGGGTGCCGTGAGTGCCTTCTGACCAGAGGCGGAAGCATTTGCCTGGCCTGAGACGGCCAGCTCGACCGGCGCGTTGTTCAGCACTGGCGCGGGAAATACGCACTGTTTCCAGTCGGGTCATGCCACGTGCTGCATCGAAGCGAGGGCGACGCTCCCAGCCGCTGTCGACGACGCTTTCGATTCCTTTGATCGTCAGGCTGGTTTCGGCAATATTGGTGGCTAAAACAACGCGACGTCGTTTGCCGGGAAGAATGGCTGCTTCCTGGTCAGCGAAGGGGAGGCCCCCATAGAGTGGGCGCAAATCTATCTTCGTGGATAAATCTCTGAGCTGTTCGTGGCATCGTCTGATCTCACCGGTTCCGGGGAGGAACGCAAGGATGTCGCCCGTACTCTCTTTCAGCGCATGGCGAACTCCAAGGCTTGTGCCTTCGGCAATCCTGTGACGTTCAATGTCGTTCAGATAATCGACTCCAACCGGAAAAGATCTACCTTCGGCGGTGATGATCGGGCAGTTGTCCAACATCTGTGATAAGGGCTCAGCATCGAGCGTTGCAGACATGACCAGTATGCGCAAATCTTCACGCAAGCCTTGCTGTGCCTCGTGGCAGAAGGCCAGGGCCGTGTCAGCTTGCATGCTACGTTCATGGAACTCATCGAAGATCACCAACCCGACCCCGTTCAATTCGGGATCGCTCTGCAGGCGGCGAATCAAAAGACCTTCTGTGATCACCTCCAAGCGGGTTTGTGAGCTAACTTTGCGTTCGTAACGAATCGCGTAGCCGACCTTGTCTCCTACAGTTTCCTTGCGCAGTGAAGTGGCTCAAGCATTAAGATTGATTGGCCCTTCAGCCAAGTCTTGTCGAGTAACGCCAGCGGCACACGGGTGGTTTTGCCTGATCCAGGTGGAGCCTGAAGCACGGCTGTCCCGCTTGTGCACAAAGCATCGTTAAGTTCGTCCAGTATGGTTTCGACGGGGAGTCGTGTAGGGGTTTCATGCATGAGGGCTATTTTGCCACAAATCGAAATCGTTGTATCTCTTAAGTTAAGCTTTGTTGAGTTGCTTAAATTCTGATTTTGGTAGAGAAACAGGAACAACTATTAGCCAAAAGCAAATCCTGCCTCACGCCCGTTCGCTATGCTCACTTGAGACGCAGAGACCGCAGAGTTAGGGCTTTCATATCCCCATGACTTTCTCTGCGGTCTCTGCGCCTCTGCGTGAATCCGGTTGTATGCCCTTCCGATTCTATGATTCTCACTGCTAGAGCTTTTATATGCCAAACTATCCGCTATAGTTTAACCGTCCAAAATGGATGATTAAACTTGTCAACGAAGGGAACCCTTATGTATAGCGATCTTCTTTTCTCTCCATTTCAGATAAAAACCTTTACCTTGCGCAACCGTCTCGGTGTTGCACCCATGACCCGCATGTCTTCACCTGGAGACAGCATCCCACGCCAGGATGTCTTTGATTTTCTGGTTCGCCGGGCGGAAAAGGGGGCCTCAATTGTCTATACGGAGGCGATCGTTACCGATTACGAGAGCGGCCAGGGTTATCCCCGACAGTCAAGGCTGGTCACCCAGAAGCAGATTGATGCCTGGAGTTCTGTTGTCGAGAACATACGTGACCATGGTGGCATCTCTATTATGCAGATGTTCCACTGTGGTCGCATGGCATGGCCTGAGGTCAATCCTGCCGAACGCTCGATCGCTCCGAGCCGCATTGCTCCCAAACAGAATAATCCGATGACCGGAGATGCTTATCCCTTGCCTGAAGAAATGAGTCAATTTGACATCGATCATGTTATTAACAGCTTTGTTGAAACCGCTAAAGCTGCTGTGTTGGCTGGTTTTGATGGTGTCGAGATTCATGGTGCGCATGGTTATCTGATCAACCAGTTTCTTTCGAACTATTCAAATCAACGTGACGACAGCTATGGGGGCACTGTGGAGAACCGTTTCCGTTTTGCCCGTGAAGTGATTGATTCTGTTGCCCTGGTTATGCCGGAAGACCGTCTTTTGACTTTCCGTATTTCCAACTGGGGGATCGCTGATATGGATGTCTCTCTCTTCGACAGTGCCGAGGAATGGCAGGAGATGATAGGTCTGTTGGTTAGAACTCCCATCGACGCTATCTCTCTGTCCACTTACAACTTCAAAGACAAGGCCTTTGGGACGGATCAGACCATGTCACAACTGACCCGGCAAGTTACGCCGTTACCGCTGATGATTTGCGGACAGATTTATGATCGCAAGAGCGCTGAAGAGGCCCTTGAGTTCGCTGATATCGCCTTGAGCAGTAAATCAATTCTGCTTAACCCCGATTGGGTCTCTGACGTGCGTGAG
>JAAXQF010000231.1 GCA_012974435.1 Desulfuromonadales bacterium
GGCCGACCTTCATCCGCCCACGGACAAGGAGATGGGGGAAACCTTCATCAAACTTTCCGGCGGAGTTGATAAATTGATCGCCGAGGCGAAGTCGGCCTTTGCTGAGAAGAAATACAACCTGTCGGCCAAGCTGCTTTCCTACGTCATCGCTGCGGAACCAGAGAACAAGAAGGCGAAGCAATTGAAAGCCGATGCACTGCGCCAAATGGCATACACAACGAAATCCGGCATCCAGGTGCGTAATTTCATGCTGACGGAGGCTTTGCACCTGGAAGGCAAAATAGATTGGAAAAAGCCGCCTGCCATGCTGTTATTTGGAGAAGCGACCGTGGATAGCATTTTGGCGGCCGACCCGCTCCAGACGCTTAAAATGCTTGAGATCAATATCGACCCAATCAAGAGCGCAGAGGTTAACCGCATCGTTGAGATTAAACTCACCGACAAGAAAGCATCATACGCCGTTCACGTGCGTCGGGGTGTGGCAGAGGTGAGTGCGACCGTGCCGGAGAAAGTCGATGCCACCATCGAGATCCCCTTCCGGACCTTTGCTGAGATCATGGCCGGCGATACCACGTTGCCCAAGCAGATCGAAGCGGGCACCGCCAAGATCAAGGGCAGCCGTGAAGCTTTAGACGAAGTCATCGGTTCCTTTGATAAGGTCGCCAAGGATACGGTCGCTCCTGATCAGCTGCACAACTAGGGCTCAGCTTGATTCACCTTTACTTCAACCAAATGTATTAAGGAGAAAGACATAATGAAAACAAAACGAACAAAAACCTTAATGAACACGGGTCTTTCACCGTTGATAGCCGCCGTTGTCGTAACACTGCTGATACCGATCATCGGTGCCCAGGGACAGGCGCTGGCGGAGGAGAAAGCCTGGACCCTTCAGGAAAGAACGCTGCCCGCGCCCGCCGCTGCGAGCGAAGTGCTCAGAGCCTCCATTGCAAGCAAGCCGCAACCCAATGTGGCGGCAGCCCAGGGCGTCACCTTCCAAACGGATGAGGAATGGGTCAAGTATATCGCTGCGAGAAACGAGCCCGCCGCTGCGGCGGGCGAGGCCCTCGCCGAGCGTTTGAAGGTCACGATCAAGGAAGAGAAGATCGCGGGCGTGACGGTCTACCGCGTCACGCCGGCGAACATCGATCCGGCAAACAAGAATCGGCTGTTCGTCCACACGCATGGCGGGGCCTATTGTGTAAACGCTGGAAGAGCAGGCCTTACCGAAGCGATCCTCGTCGCCCAACGGGCGAAGATCCCCGTGCTCTCCATTGACTATCGTATGCCACCCGAGTATCCGTTCCCGGCTGCGATCGATGATGTCGTCGCGGTGTGGAGCAGCCTGATCAAGGACCGGGATCCAAAGTCCGTAGCGCTCGGCGGCACGTCGGCTGGGGGAGGCCTGATCCTGGCATCGACCCATAAGTTCAAGGAGCTCGGTCTTCCTTTGCCGGGGGCGCTGTTTGCGGGGACTCCCTGGGCGGATCTAACCAAGACGGGGGACAGCTATTTCACGAACGAAGGCGTTGACAACATCCTCGTCAGTTACGAAGGCATTTTGGAGGGTTCCGCGAAGCTGTATGCGGGCGATCATGCTTTGACCGATCCGCTGATATCGCCGGTGTATGGCGATTTCAAACGCGGGACATGTTCTTGAGCAATACGGTGCGAACCCACCGCAAACTGCGCACGGCCGGCGTCGAAGCTGATCTCAACGTCTATGAATCATTGTCGCACGGCGAATATCTCGTGGTGATCGACTCGCCGGAATCACAACAGGTCTTTGCAGAACTCGGGGCATTTCTGTTGAAATATTTGAAGTAACCAGCAAAAAGGGAAGACAGTCATGAACACAACATCGATATTGAAGCGAACCCTACAGGCCTTGTTGATAACAGGCATTTCAACCTTTGCCTTGTCGCCCGCGATCGCTGGCGACAAACCTAAATTGATATTGCAAATAACGGTCGACCAGTTTCGCGGAGATTTGCCAACACGCTATTACGATCGGTTGGGAAAAGGAGGCCTCAGGTATTTACTGGACAAAGGCGTGGTCTACAACAACGCGCATCATGCCCATGCAAACACCGAAACCATTGTTGGACACGTGACGCTCGCAACCGGCGCCCATCCATCAGAACACGGGATGATTGGTAATATCTGGTTTGACCGTTCGACAGGTGTGACTACCTACAACATCGAAGACCCGAATCATAAGCTGCTAACCGAGGGTGCGGATGTCGATGCCAGCACCGAGATTGATCCAACCCAAAAAGCGGCATCGAGTGATGGGCGATCACCTGCCTCTATTCTCACAACCACCTTTTCAGATGAACTGTCTTCACTGACGGCCGGAAAAGCAAAAGTATTCGGTATATCCGTCAAGGATCGGGGGGCGGTTTCCATGGCCGGACATTCCGGGAAGGCATTCTGGTTTTCAAAATCGACCAACGAATTTGTTACCAGCAGTTATTACTATAAAAAGTATCCACAGTGGGTGGTCGACTGGAATGCCAAAAAACTGCCCGAGCAATATTCGGGTAAAGCCTGGGAGCTTATGCATCCCGAAGACACGTATCTGTTTGCCGACAGGGATGACCAGGAGTGGGAATTTGACCTCGCCGGGTATGGACGGACTTTTCCTCACCAATTCGACACGCCGGATAACAAGTACTACTCCACCTATCTGACGGTAAGCCCTGCTGGTGACGAGCTCACAGTGGAGTTTGCCAAGGCGGCTATCGAAGCCGAACAGATCGGCAGCGACGATATTACCGACTTCCTCGGCGTCAGTTTTTCTGCGACAGATTATATCGGACATTTTTTCGGGACTTCGAGCCTGGAATCGGAAGACAATATTCTGCGGCTCGATCGTACACTGGCCAACCTGTTTGCGTTTATCGACGAGAAAATTGGCCTGGATAATACCTTAATCGTTCTCTCCGCCGATCACGGTGGCCCGGAGGCTCCCGGGTATCTGAAATCTATGGGGATACCGACCGGCTATGTTTCTCCCGATACATGGGACAAAAAACCTGCAATTGATAGAATCAAAAAGAAATTTGCTATTAAGGGAAAGCTCATCGAGGGTTATGACCATCCCTATCTTTATCTC
>JAAXQF010000403.1 GCA_012974435.1 Desulfuromonadales bacterium
ATTTTAATCAATTCTTTATCCTAAAAAACTTATTCTCTTGACAATTAAATATGTCATTTATATAACTACTTTATATTATCAGTGAATTTAACTTGGAGAAAATTATAATGGCAGCGAGAAAAGCCCAGTTTAGCCGCAAAGAAATCGTCGAGACAGCGTTTGAAATGGTTCGGGAAAATGGCTGGAAAGGTCTGTCTGTACCGGCTGTGGCAAAGGCTATCAATTCCTCAACCATGCCGGTTTACTCGCATTTTAAAAATGTCAGCGAGCTGGAGGATGCAGTTTATCTGAAAGCTCTTGACTGCTTGGCCAGCTGCATGAGCATCGAAAGAAGCGGCGACAAGTGGCTAGATCATGGCATCGGTTATTTACGTTTCGCGTCAGAGGAAACGCATCTGTTCCGGTGTCTGTTTGATAGTCGAAATCCAGAGCTACAACGTGACAGTTTACAAAAATGGAACCAACTCATGGTTGCTCAATTAACCGATTACCCGCTTTTCGAGGGCATGAGCGATGAACAGATCAGGATCATCAGATATTCACGTTTCATGCTTATATACGGCATGGCATCGGGAATCAATAACGGTTGGCATTCAATTAAGACAGAAGAGGAACAAGTGCGTTTTCTGCGGAAGGCAACCAAAGCTCTCTACGATGGGCTGAAGGCTCAGTTTGAAGCAGAAGAACAGGAAGAGAAGTGTGTCAATCGCAGTTACCAGTCTCTGCACGCTGTTAACCGTATTCTGCTTTGGCCAAAGCGCCCAGGCAATTGAACCGCAATATGGTGGGACCTTAACCGTCGGCACGGAGACTGAACCGCGAGGATTTGATCCGATCGAAGCCGGGTATATCAGCACCCGTGCCCGGAGCCACATTGCGGCGGTCGTGGAGCGTCTATTTGACATGGACGAGGAGGGGAAGATAATCCCTGAGCTTGCACTGTCGGCAACCGCCTCGACTGACGGCAAGGTGTGGACAATAAAGTTGCGCAATGGGGTCAGTTTTCATGACGGAACCCCCTTTAATGCGGATGCTGTTACAAGCCATTGGCAACGTATTCTCGATCCCGCTAATAAATTTCGTGGGGCAGGCACGATCAGACCGGTCCAGTCGGTCGAAAAAGTTGATGATCTCACCGTTCACTTTATCTTGAAACATCCTTGGGCTGACTTTGTCCCTCTGCTCACTTCACCATTGTCAATTGCTGCATATATTCCTTCCCCTAAAGCGGTTGAGGGTAAAACACAAAACCGGGCACCGGTCGGTACCGGTCCGTTTATATTCAAGGAGTGGTTATCTGGTGACAAGTTCGTGGTGGTGAAAAACCCAAACTACTGGCGTAAGGGACTACCCTATCTTGATAAGGTGGTATACCGCTCCATGCCAGATATGCATACCCGCTTTGCCAGTTTAAAATCGGGTGAAGTCGACATTATCTATACCGATATGGGGAAAGACATCCTCGCCGCACAAGAGGACTCTTCACTTCAGGTTTGGGCAACCGACAATAATGGCGCTGGCATCTTCTATTTCAATACCGCAAAACCCCCTATGGATGATGTTCGCGTTCGGCGCGCCCTGGCTCATGCATGGAATCAGGAGCAGTATGTCGAGACTATTCACAAGGGCGTTCACCCGGTCGTACAAGATCCATTCGGTGGGAAACTCTCCTGTGGTGATGTTGGTTATCGCCAGCCTGACCTTAAATTAGCTCGCCAGCTGATCAAAGATTATGGACAGCCGGTTGAGTTCGAGTATCTTCATACCAGCACCCCTCGAGGTCGTGAAGCGGGTGTCATTCTCCCGCAAATGTTCAAAGAGATCGGCGTGAAGGTGACACCGGTTCCTGTGACCATTGGGCAGATGGGGCGCAGTGTTTACCAAAACAAATTCCAGATGTCAGGTTGGTCGCTGGTCGACTCGCCAGCACTGGGGGTTGTCCTGTCACTCAATCTGCACTCTGAAAGTCGCGGGAACCGTAGCCATTATAAGAATCCAGAGCTCGACAAGTTGTTGGACACTCAACAGATGAGTACCGATCCAGAGGTGAGGAATGAGGCCCTTTGTGGTATTGCCAGGATTATTAATGAAGATGTGCCGCTACTCTATCGCCTGGGCTGGCGCCACCACTTGATCGGTAAGCAGACGGTTCAGGGGATAACTACTGCCAATCACGCCGTAGTTCGAGTTCGAGGCGCTTGGTTAGGAAAGAATACAGACAGTCTTCACGCACAAAATTAGTCTGTTTATCAAACCACCGGCATGCCCTAAAC
>JAAXQF010000006.1 GCA_012974435.1 Desulfuromonadales bacterium
GACCTGCATTCCCAGAAGAACTCATCACACCCACCTTCTACGTATTACATATAAGAAACATTCAAATTTAACAGTTTCAATATTCGCACAGATGAATCGGCTTTACCAATAAATTCAACAATGCTCGGAACTTGGCAATTCTATGGCGACATGTTCAGCAAGGAGATGGAGGATAATCAGGATAGTTAAACGGAGGCTGATAGCGCTGAATTTCCTGTGGCTAACTCGATTTTCAAACGTGTTCTGATTTATAATGAATTTACGAAGTGACTCCCGACCAAAAGGAGCATGAAATGGGCCAGACAATACATTTCAATACGAGCGCACAGCTCTACGAGAATGAACACGGCGACCTAGCGATCAGGTTCTCAAATAATATGGTTTTTGAATCGGTAGGCATCCACCCCAAAAAAGGTTTCGTTACTGAAGCACTTGAGATGCTGAACAAGGAAGAGCGCCCACCGGGATGGCGCATGATCCCATACCGCAAGCTCTTAAATGACGGCCTTGGCTGGCATCTGGTGGGCAGTATGGGATTCCTCGACGGCGACGAATCGAAACCGGCCATTGGTTTGGATGTTAAACCTGAGGATCTGGGCGAACAGGCCAGACGCTATCTAAAACCTGACCTGCCACGAAGCCTGTCTTAAAAGAGCTTTCAGGGCACGCTTAGGGGGTATCTGTGAGTGTCCCCAAGTCCATACTCAAGGCATGTTACTGATAAAGCCCTTCATCTCATCCGCAGAGAAACCACGTAATGTCTGTGTGCGCACGTTGCCGAGCGAGCCGGCCGTCAGGTTCCCAGTCATAACGACAGCCTCGTCGCCCTCCACTATAACCACCATATCGTAATCACCCTGAGTATAATAAGCACTTTTGAGGGTACCACCGTGTGCTTCCAGCAAGGCTTTGAAAGCTTCAAGACGCGCTGGTGATTCCTTCACGTTCTTAATTCCCTGATCGGTGAAGTTTACAAGGGTAATAAACGTTGCCATAGTCTTACTCCTTTAGTAGTTGATGCGTTCTGGCGATTGCTATAAATCGCCACCAGTATTCCAGCTATTCCCATTGTGCAGCCAGTTCATTGATTAACCAACAGGCGGCCAGAAACAACAAAAGGCAGAGCACACCATAAGGATCTTTATCCTTCGGCAGCTCGGCCATCTTTGTCTTGTTTTTGTGGGTTAAAGACCCGCTGCTTTCCGCCCCACTCTTGCGAGAAGGTTGGCTTTGTCTGGAAAGCTGATACACGTGTTGCTTCACGCTATCGCGAGGAACGATTCTGTCAAGGCAGCAGGTAAAATTTGGTGCAATTTCGGGGGACACTCTTACGGGACAACCTATGTGTGAGTGGCCCTATTGCTAAATATCCTAGCGCTTATCCCCAGAACGATATCGCTCATCGACCAACTCTCCAGACCGCAAAGGATCATCCCAAAAATTCTTGCCGGCAATCCTTTCGACATCAGATTTGCTCAGACCTATATCAGCCAGCAACCGATCATCCATCTCTCGTAAATGCCGGCGCTGCTCAGACAATTGATCCCAGCGCGTAATGGTATCGCCGATACGCCGCAGCAGGTTGCCGAGGTGTTGCCAGAAGCCGCTCAATGGTTGCTCTATGCATGGGGTTGCGCATCTTTCCAGGTTCATGACTGTGTCTCCTTTGTCTTTTTATTGTTCTTGTAAAGCGACTATAACGACAAAAGTCTTGATCAATCAAACGAATTGTATTTATACTTAACATCAATAATATTGATACATGGAGTCATTATGTCTACGAATCTGCCAACCGAGTTACTGCGAACATTTGTCGCAATTGCCGACACCGGAAATTTCAGTCACGCTGCGGAACTGGTGCATCGCACCCAGTCGGCGGTCAGTATGCAGATCAAACGTCTGGAAGAGCTAGTCGACAAACCACTCTTGAAGCGAGATAGCCGACATTCCAGTCTGACTTCAGACGGATTGACGTTACTCAGTTATGCTCGTCGCATTCTTAAGCTGAATGATGAGACGGTCTCGCTCCTGACCCGGCCTGAGCTGTCTGGATGGGTGCGAATCGGCCTACCTGACGATTATGCGACCCGTTTTCTTCCTGAAATTCTTGCCGGGTTCTCACGTACACATCCACGGGTTCAGGTTGAGGTCATTTGTGAACCGAGCACTCAATTGCGGAAGCGGATAAAACGCAACGAGCTAGATTTGGCAATGACGACATCGGCGGTGCATGATGAAGAAAACACACTGCTGCTCAGTCGTGAAGCGGTGGTCTGGGCGACTTCGGAGCAGCATCTTCCTCACGAAGAGACACCCTTGCCGCTAGCTTTGTTTCCAAATGATTGTATCTATCGGAGCTGGGCGATTGAGGCTTTGGAGGAAGCGGGTATCGAATATCGAGTTGCTTACAGTAGCCCGAGCAATATGGGGCTCCAGTCTGCTGTGATTGCGGGGTTGGCTGTGACTGCCACCAGCCTGAGCATTATCCCAGCTGGAATGCGTCAACTGCGTCCCGAGGAGGGGCTGCCATTATTGCCGAACGTATATTTTTTGTTGCATCGTAACCCAGCAGCAGATAGCTGCGTGGTTGATTCTCTGTCTGAGCATATCGCCAAAGCTTTTGGAGCGATTGGGCAGACATGAGGCGTTACATTAATCCGAGCGTTAAAAAGGGACACTCTATTTTGAGTATCCCTTTTGAGTATCCCTTTTGAGTATCCCTTTTGAGTGTTCCGCTAAGATTCGTCCCCTGCTGCGGCTCTGATTCCGAAGACCCGAAAAACGAAAAGAGCCAACCTGTTTCCAGGAGGCTCCTTTTTCAATATTTGCGTTGAGCATATTCTGGCTTGAGTTCAAATTCCTCGGCATCATCGTAGGGAGCAGTTCTCCGGCCAAGTACGGCAATAATTTTTCCGGTAACAAAACCAGTGATAATCGCCACGAGGACAGTAATGCCGATACCTGCCAGCTGGCTGCCTTTGTTAATGCCATCAACAATAAATAGTGCGGCAAAGCCACCGAGCAGTCCTGGCATGCCGTGCAGGTTCATAACACCACAAGTATCGATCCCCTTGAGAATGTTTTCAACTTTACCCTGCAAGATTGCAAAACCAAAGGTTGATAGTGCTCCAGCGATTATACCGATAAAAAAAGCTTGTGGGAAACTGGCAAGGTCACAGGTGGAACCGATCGCGACACCGCCGGCCAGGGCCGCATTGGCAATATCTGCGGCGTCAATTTTGCCGCGCAATTTTACGCAAGCAAAGTAGGTCGCAATGGTTGCACCGGAAAGGGCCAGGATCACATTGATTGCGGTGTGTGGTACCAGTTCCGGGGCGACCAGCGCTGCACAGAAACTTGGCCAGAATAACCAGAGGATCATACTACCAAGCAAGGAAAACCGATCACTGGTAGCGTCTGATTCAATCGATATATCAATCTCTTCTTTGGTCGTCATGGTCATGATCACCCCCAGGCCGAAGATGGCCCCGAAGGCATGAATAACAATCGATCCGCCGGTATCAACAAAGGTTCCAGGAGAGATCAGCCCAAAGCCGTGATCAAGAATAATCCATTCGTTGAATGCGTAGCAGGGGATGAAAAGCAGGCCGAGGAGCATGTACTGGCTCATTTTCAATCTGCCGAGCGGTGCCCCTGCACAAATAAGCAGGCTGGCGGCGGCAAATTCAGCGAGGATCAGGCTGTCAATTTCTGAGCCGGAGCCGCCCATAATGCCCAGACTGTCTTTCAATATATAAAGAGGCAGTGCAACGCTTACGAGAAGGTATGTTGCCGTTACGGCAGATCGCCCATATTTTTTAACGAACACCATCAGAAAACCAAAACCTGCTAACAGCATCGCCATGATATGAATTGCACGGTTGTACTTTTGGACTTCGACAACATGCTCTAGCTCTGTTGCGTTGCCAATACTTGCGAATAGACAAAGGATTACAATCGCAACGGTGACACTTACTCGTGAGTGTCACCCGTCCCTGTCACTAATCTCTGTCCCCGGTAAGTACAACCAAAAACCAGCAACTTTTCACAACCAAAACGCAAAAGCACTATCCTTAAGACAGTCAGTTCTTCTATGGTGTCATGATCACCCTAAGAACAAGGGAAAGGAGTGAACCTGTTGAGTCATCTACAGAAAGACAAGAAGCCAATCAAAATGAGGAAATCCGGAGGGATGACCATTCTCCACGAAGATAAGGATCTCCTCGTGGTGGTGAAACCCTCAGGACTGCTGACCGTCGGCACGGCACGGGACAAGGCGCGCACGGCCCACTACCTGCTCAATGATTATGTTCGCAAAGGCGACCCGAAATCACGCAATCGGGTGTACGTGGTTCATCGCCTCGACCAGGACACCTCCGGGGTTCTGTTGTTTGCCAAGAGTGAAAAGGCCAAGCGGTTCCTGCAGGACCATTGGGATGAAACCGACAAGTACTACCTGGCCATCGTCCACGGCCGGTTAACGACTCCTGAGGGCAAAATCTCCACATATCTCGCCGAGAACAAAGCTCAAAACGTCTACTCAACCAGTGACGCCGCGAAAGGTAAGCTTTCTCATACGGAGTACCGGGTTCTGCAGGAGACCAGGGAAAGCAGCCTAGTGGAAGTTCATCTACTCACCGGCCGCAAACACCAGATCCGTGTACACTTCGCAGAACAAGGTCACCCTGTTTTGGGAGACAGGAAGTACGGCACCACCGCTCCGGCAGCGAAAAGGCTCGCCCTGCATGCCCGCACGATCAGCTTCCTTCACCCTTTTAACGGCAGGCGGATGAAATTTGATACCGGGATACCGGAGGATTTTGTCAGGATGTTGGGGCAGAGGGGAGCCTCTATTTCTTCGCCTTAATCCCCATCAGCTCGGAAACTTTTTCTACTTTGGTGAAGCCGGCCAGTTTGAGCCGCTTGGCGGCCTGGTCGACAAAGCCGCTGCCGCGCTTCAGCAGCTGCGGGTTGCCGGTATAGTGGAACAGGGACCCACGCCGCTTCAACACCCGGTATAGCTCCCGGTAAAAGCTCTCGCCGTAAAGTTCGCCGGCAAGGGAAAAACGGGGCGGATCATGAATGACTGCATCAAAGGATTGCGCCGGCAGGTCCCGGATGTAATCATCAACATCGGCATGCACCAGCTGTATACCAGGCCCAAATATCCGCTGTGACCAGGGGTTCTTCCGGCGCAGCGCCATGACGGTTTCACTCAACTCCACCGAAATCACCTCACGCGCGCCAAGCTTCAACGCTGCCGAAGCCGCATATCCCAGCCCGCTGCAGGTATCCAGCACCCGGGCGCCTTTTCTCACCACCTGCGCGGCCATCTGCCCCGCACTCTCGAAGGGGTTCACGCCCTTGGCGATGTGCATTTTTATCCCACTGATTTCCAGCAGCGGCGCCTGATCGGTGGGGACCAGCTTGTAATACCCATGGGTCCGGTCCTCAAGCACTTCGAGCCGACCGTCTTCCAGGAAAAATATGCGGCTCTCTTTGCTCTCGATCTGACGCAGATCCACCCTCCCCAGCCGCTCGTCCCCGTCGAGGATCAGCTCATCGCCACTGATGGCAAACCTGCCTTGGGAGAGGTTCAGATCGATCGATATATCGACATGGGGTTCACCCCGGTCCATTGCCTCGATAACCTGCCTGGCCGTAACCGCAGAGAACCAGTAACCGTTAGGGGCCTCTTTTATATTGGATGTTCGAGGAGGGATAGATAGCTTTTTCGAGTTCTTCTCTGGCATCGGGCTTTTCATTCAAAAGATCCTCAAAAATCTTGTTGATACGAGCTTCATTCATCTCTACTTTCGTTGCCGTTTTCACAGCCTTTAAATCGATAAAAAAACTGGAGGACCTGTCCAGTTAATCAGTCACAATACCTGTGTTCAGAAAGTTATGCTCATTATAGCTGCGATGGTAACAATCTTTTGATTTATCTACACACAGAGCAACATACTTCAAGTTCGAAAGGGAAAAAGACCTTTTGCAATCCAAGGCACATTCATCATCCATAATGATTTTGGTACAGCCTTCAATCGGGTGATGTAAACATTGTCGGCAACGGTAACACATACTCGTCCCTGTCACCCGTCCCTATCGATAATCCCTGTCTAAACCTGCACGCCAGACAATCAATCTTCTTATAGGTCATAATTTATGAGAAAGCCCTCGATCAGAAGATTGAGGGCTTTCATGTATTATGATGTCACTTGTTGATTATTGCATGAGCCATCATGCCTCAGTTTCAAGGTTTATTTGCCCGGAAGTTGATACCGACGGTACCAAACTTATTCGCGCTCGATGCCTGTGGAGCTCCAGCGAAAACCTCAGCTTTCCAAGTGATTTCGAAATTTGTGAAACCAGCAGCAACGACCGTTGCCTCCAGCTCTGCTTCCAGCAGAGCACCCGCAATTCAGCCGGTCCAAAGATCGATCTTTCGTTTTGCCCCCTCCGGCACTCCTCTACTTACCATGATGTCTGCGATTTGCAGCCTTCCGCCGGGTCGTAACAAGCGAAACATTTCTCCGAAAACTTTTTGTTTGTCAGGCGTCAGGTTGAGTACTCCGTTGGAGATCACCACATCGGCCCAGCTGTCGGGAACAGGAATTTCCTCCATGTAAGCTTCGATGAACTCTACGTTATGGATGTTCGACTTAACGGCTGCTACGCGTGCCTTCTCAAGCATAGCCGGAGTCATGTCAATACCGATAACTTTACCATCAGCTCCAACCATACGAGCAGCGACGAAAGAATCAATTCCCCCACCTGAGCCGACATCGACCACTTTTTCACCATGTGTCAATGTACCCATGGCGAAGGGATTTCCGGTGCCAGCGAACGATTCGATAGACGATTCTGAAACTCCTTTGAGCCACTCATCTTTGTATCCAACAATTTTCGTTAGGTGGCGGCCAGTGTGAAAGTGGAACCCCTTACCAGGTTCTTCAGCCACTTTTTTGTATTCGTCTTGGATGGCTTTTCGCAGTGTGTCGGTATCGACATCTACAGGTTGGGCAATGAGGGAACGATTTGTTGTCATAAGCTTAATCCTGTCATCTATTGACTGAGCGGTTATGAATATCCCGAATGATGTATTTGGGTCGCCTTTATTACTAAAATAGTAACAATTGTCACACGCTTTGTCCAGTTAACGAAAACAAACGAATCGAACCTCAATAACAGTAAACAGCACTGTCTCATAGTGGTCCTCTCGTATTAATGAACGTCCTACAGCCCCTGACAAAACTATGGCCACCTGTTACCAGGTGGCCATAGTTTTGTGTATTAATGAGCTTACTGAATACCTCTATCAAAAATAAGCCATTTTTCGTCTCATAAGTCGTGACTTGTAAAAAGTTTTACAAAAACCTCAATGATCAAAAAGCCAAAAATCGAAAACTCCGAACGGTGCTTTTTGAAATTTAGTATGCGAGTCAATCTTGTTTATTTATTTGTTCTGGTAGCCACGACCAAAGCTATCTTCTGTGTCTCTACGATCACTATTTTCGTCAGATTGCCAGCCTCTATCGAAATTGTCTCTAGTACCTCTTCGTCCCTCATTGCCGCCAGGCTGGTAGCCACGACCAAAGTTATCTTCAGTGTCTCTACGATCACTATTTTCGTCAGATTGCCAGCCTCTATCGAAATTGTCTCTAGTACGTCTCTACGATCACTATTTTCGTCAGATTGCCAGCCTCTATCGAAATTGTCTCTAGTGCCATACTTCTCTCCAGCATGGGATGGAGCACTTAAAGGCATGAGGAACGCTACGACAATTAATAGTTTGATAACTTTGCTTTTCATAATGCTCTCCTTTGACCTGACTTATGAGAACCCCTGCAATATAATAAAAGCCACCCGATTTTGTAACGAAATGGCCTTTGAGATTCATCATAAAAATAACATAATCATCGAAAGGGTTCGTACAATCAGTGGTCCAGCGAAAACACATTGTTTTGTCGTCGCTCCACCCCATTGTATGGAACTTTCAGATCACGCATTTTATCTCGACCCAGAACAACCCATCCGTCAGAACGTTTAAAAAACATGACCTGCTTATTAGATATGAGAAAATGCAACTCGTTATTGCTAACCAACTCTTCGTGACCATCTTTAAGTACCACAGGAATAAGCATAGAATGAGCCTCCTATTTAATCGACAACTTTATCCTAAGTTACCGCGAAGAGAGGTTCTGTCAAGTCCATAGATAAATTAACTTTAGGAACTTTTCGGAAACACACCAGAAGGTCGAAGCAACACACAACTGACGACAATGCGTCTTATTTATCATACTACATTGTTTCGGCGCGCTCAGATTGGCAGAATGCATAATTCTTACTGACCCTGATAAACAGAAAAATTCATCAGTAAGGTCGGAGCTGTAACTGAGCAAATCATCAGTCTGTGTCAGATCAAGGTTGAACCACTACAAATGAACGCTGATCAAACTAAAAACGAATTTATGGTTGGTTCTAAATCATGAACGTAGTTCTAGCAGCCTGTCGGGCAATCAATAAACTGGCTGCAAATTCGTCTCTTTGGCCCATATTTCAGCTCCTCTTCGACCAATAGCTACGGCTATTACTCTCAAATGAGCCAAAATCTGTTCTCAAACGGCCAAATTTTCGCTTCAGCCCTGATTGTCTGACAGGCTGCTAGGGGCACCCTATTTATTTCTATCCAGAAGCCCTGAACTGCCCTCACCATTTCTTCTTCCATCTTATAGTGTGGGATCACGCTTGCAATATTGCAATTTATAACAATGGTTTTGCGGGTGGTCACAAATCGTGACAATCTCGCCCCCTTTCCAAGCCAAACTAACAAGATTAGAGAAATTCACTTCTGTGCGTGCCGAACTCCAAACAGCGGCTATACTTAGCCAAACGATTCTATTATCTGAAGGGTATCACCATGAAACGAATAAATCTGGCCCTGTTACTGTTCACATTAATCATCCCAGCCACCACCTTTGCAGAGGTATTCACATATACACCGATTAAACACGCCACCTTTGTCCTGCAATCTGATCGAACAACCATTTATGTCGACCCGGTCGGCGAAGCAGCAGACTTTTCCGGTTTCCCGGTACCGGACCTGATTCTAATCACCCATATTCATAAGGATCACCTCGCGCCAGATCTGGTCGCTGCCCTCAAACAGGGGAAGACAAAGGTCATGGCTCCACCGAGCGTTGTCGAGCAACTGGGCTATGGCATAGCCATCAGGAACGGTGGCACCACTGAAATGCTAGGCATAGGCATCGAAGCCATTCCCGCATATAACACCACCTCTGAACGACTTAAATTTCATCCCAAAGGGCGTGATAACGGCTACGTACTTAGCAAGAAAGGAGTTCGCCTGTACATCTCCGGGGATACCGAAGACATCGCCGAGATGCGCAGTCTTGAAGATATAGATATCGCCTTTGTCTGCATGAACCTGCCCTTCACCATGACCGTTGAACAGGCGGCCTCTGCAGTTAACGAGTTCAAGCCGGGCATTGTTATCCCCTACCACTATCGCGGCAAGCCCGACATGAGCGACGTTGACGCCTTTGAACGGCTCGTTACCGATTCAAAAGTCAGCAAGCTCAAGTGGTACTAAAGCCAAATCATGAACCGTTGTATCTCTGCCAACTACCAGGCCTTTTCAAAAAGTCGCCATCTCCGACTGATAGGTAAAGAAAACATTCTTGCAAGGAGGACTACTCATGGACACCTTTGACGCCATTTATCAACGTCGCGCGATCAAGCATTTTGACCCTGAGCATCAATTGACCAATGAAGAAGAAACCAAAATTCTTGAGGCAGCCATTCAGACCCCCACCAGCTTTAACATTCAACATTGGCGGTTTGTGATTATTCGCGACCCCGCCTTGCGAAAACGAATTCGCACTGAGTTTGGTAATGATCAAGCCCAGATGACCGATGCCTCCCTGCTTATCGTTATGACTGCGGATACCATGGCCTGGGCTAAAGATCCAGATCGTTACTGGCAGAATGCGCCACAAGAGGTTTGCGAACTGCTGGTGAACTGGATGGGCCCATTTCATGAAGGACGTGAGTGGTTGCAGCGTGATGAAGCACAGAGATCAATCGGTCTGGCGATGCAGACGATCATGCTCTCTGCGAAAGCAATGGGCTACGACTCCTGCCCAATGATCGGCTTTGACATTGAGAAGGTCGCAGAATTAATCAACTTGCCAGACGACCATGTTATGGGGCCAATGGTGGCCATTGGCAAAAAAACCCAGGATTCCTGGCCTAAGCCTGGCCAGTTACCGCTCAGCCAGTTAGTTTTTGAAAATTCTTTCTAGTGTCGTGTCAATGATGAAATGACGTAAATACAAAGCCGTAACTTTTTGTGCCAGCAAGGCATGTCTTGAGTCATATAGTTGTAACTACGTGGCTTAAGACATAACGAAGCAGGCGCGGAAAAGAACAAGTTGGATGCGACAGTTTGTCGTTGCCGCGGCACTAGGTTGGTCCTTCCTTAAATACATGGCCGCGCGATTCTGATCGTGCGGCCATGTTATTGAATACCCCTTCCGGTGAAACATTACCGCCTCACCCACAGCAATATTCACTTGCTAAATCACCATCACCTTTTATCCTTTAGTAAAGGTACCGGATCACTACTACTTCAAGAAGGAGTGCCTATGGTCGACCGATTACAGATCACAAAAAACTGGTTGCCGCGTTACACCGGAATGCCGCTCGATAACTTTGGCGAGTACATTTTGCTGACCAACTTCAGACACTATGTCGACATGTTCGCGGAAATGTTCTCCTGCGATATCCAGGGAGAAAGTAAACCAATGCAGGCGGCGACCAACAGTGAGGGCCTGACCATTGTCAACTTCGGCATAGGCTCAGCGAACGCAGCCACCATTATGGATCTGCTCAGCGCCATACGGCCCAAGGGAGTCCTGTTTCTCGGCAAATGTGGTGGTTTGAAAAAATCATCCGAAATCGGTCACTTCATTCTGCCGAATGCCGCAATTCGGGGTGAGGGAACCAGTAACGATTATTTCCCGGCCGAAGTACCGGCGCTTCCCTCGTTCAAACTACACAAATTCGTTTCCGAGAAAATCCTTGAACTCGGCCACGAGTACCGTACGGGCGTGGTTTACTCGACTAATCGACGTATCTGGGAACACGACCAGGATTTCATTGATAAGCTCCAAAAAATGACCAGCATCGGCATCGACATGGAAACCGCGACGATCTTTATCGTCGGCCACTACAATGTCATCGCTCGCGGTGCCTTGTTGCTGGTCTCGGATGTGCCCCTTACCCCCGAAGGCGTCAAAACAGAAGAGTCGGACCTGATGGTGACTCAGCGATGGGCTGACATCCACTTGAAGATAGGCATTGATGCAATGGCTGAAATTGGGGAAAAGGGAGAGAGAATCAAGCATTTTCAATATTAAAGACAAGAGACTTCCGACCCTTCTACCACCCCAGGGCTCAAGCTAAAGCCGTCTCCGGTCGCTTCTGTTCCGGCTATTCTATTGTCGCCATGACCTTGTCAGCGATATGTTCTGCGATACTCAAAGATGCCGTTGCTGCCGGTGAAGGAGCATTGAGTACATGCACCATGCGCCCTTCGGTCTGGATGCAGAAATCGTCAACCATCCGTCCATCGCTATCAACTGCCTGGGCACGCACGCCGCTGCCACCGGGGACCAGGTCACTTTCCCGGACTTCCGGCATAAGCCGCTGCAGACTTTTCACGAACTGTTTTTTCGAGAAAGAACGTCTGTATTCCTCAAGACCGGTTTTCCAGAATCGGGCCGACAATTTCCAGAAGCCAGCAAACGCAAATGTATCAGCCAGATCGGGCAAGGAGATGTCACTGCGACGATAACCTTCGCGCCGCCACGCCAATACGGCATTAGGACCGGCTTCGACGGTGCCATCGATCATGCGGGTAAAATGGACACCGAGAAACGGCATCAACGGATCTGGTACCGGGTAGATCAAATGATTCACAAGCTTGCTGCGCTCCGGCTTGAACTCATAGTATTCACCGCGGAACGGGATGATCCTTAACTTTGGACGGAGCCCGGCCAGACGAGCAATCTGATCTGCGTGCAGCCCTGCGCAATTAACCAGGCTGCGCGTTTCGAAGCTTGTTTGAACGCTATGGATCAGGT